>JAUZJE010000003.1:0-40102 GCA_032886695.1 'Waltheria sp.' little leaf phytoplasma | reverse complement strand
GAAAGAAATGTAAAATTGGTTCAACCTGGGGTATTTCTTATCTTAATAAAGGAAAAACCCAATATGAACCATGGGAGGTTTTCTCTTGGAACAAAATTAAGAAAATGCGTAATTATAAGGGAAACCCAGACATTACCATTAATAGATTTATATTCCATGGGCGCACGCATTTAACTGACCGTTTAAAAGCGGAACGTTGTGAGCATTGCGACAAAACAACTCAACTACAAATTCATCACATTGGCACGGTCCGCAATGCGCACCGCCAAAGGATTATGAATAAAGTATTGTGTAAAGATTGTCACCGAAAGGTAACCAATCAACAAATACATGATATCAGAAAGAATAAGAACAATAGGAATAAATAGCTAATTAACCGCGAGGAGAAATTAGTTCTCGAAAGAGAGTAAATTATGGAAAGCCGGATGCTGGGAAACTTGCTTGTCCGGTTTGGACGGGGGCTGATTGTAAATAAAACAACAAATACAAATCGTTGTATAAAACGCAATTAATCTATCCGTATCTTTAGGAATTAAAGGTAATTTTCAAAAAAAGCTTTTGGTATATCAAAAAGATAAAGAAATGTGTTTTAGGTGTAAGAAATTAATTCAAAAAATTAAAATTAATGGTCGTAGTTCTTATTTTTGTGATTTTTGTCAGTTAAAATAAATAAAAATATTTTATATTATTTTTTGATAATTATGAGGTCGAATCAATATTTATTTTTATTTCAATATTTATTTTTATTTTTATAAGTTTTTATCAATTATTTATAATTATTTATAGTAATAGTATTTAAGGAAGGTCACAAATAATGATTAATTCGAATATAATTAAAATTTATTGTGTTAATAAATTGACTTCGGAAGATTACAAAGTACTTAATTTATTATATCAACCCCTAATCGGAACTATTGCTATCTCTTTGTATAATACTTTATATTTTTTAAACGAAAGTAAAAATAATATTGATAATAATTTTACTATTACATATCAGATGTTATTTGATTTATTAAATGTAAATAAAAAAACTTTTCAATCTAATCAATATAAATTAGAAGCTCTCCGTTTGTTAGAAACTTATTCTAATGATAATCAAAATATTATTTACGTAATTTATTCTCCTGTTTCAGTTCAAAAATTTTTTAATGATCCTTTATTAAGTCATTTTTTTTTAAGCGAAGTTGGTAATTATTATCATTGTTTACAAAAATTATTACTAAATAAATTACCTTTAATACCTGAAAATTTCCAAAATATTAGTAAAAATTTTGTAGATCTTTATAAAGTTAATAAAATTAATATTGATTATGCCTCTTTATATCATCATTCTACTTCTAGTAATGCTCAAAACAGCAATAATAATCATTTAATGGTATTTAAAAAATTTTTCGATTACGAAGTTTTTTTTAATAATTTATCTGAACGTTTTAAAAAACCTTTTTTATTAGAAAATGAAAATATTGATTATATTGTAACTTTAGGTTTTGTTTATATGTTGCAACCAAAAGAAATGGCTACTTTGTATCAAAAAATTTTTCGCCATAATTATAATCAAAATCTTAATATTAATTTAAATGTTTTAAAAGATTATTTATATGAACAAAATATAAAAACTCAACAAAATATTAAAATTATTGATGTTAATAATCATCAACAAGAAAAAAATGAAATGATTTTATGTTTAAAAAGATCACATCCTATTCATATTATTAAAAATTTTGGTAAAAATATTAATATAAATAAAAAATTAAATCATGATTTATTCATGTTAATTCAAAATCATAAAAATGTAGATATTGGAGTTATTAATGCTTTATTAATGTATATTTGTAAAAAGAAACATCATGAACTTGATTTCGTTTTATCTTACAATTATTGTGATGTTGTTTTAAAATCATGGTTAAAAAGAGGTATTATTTCTACAGAAACGGCTTATAATTATTTGACAGAAGAGTTAACAAATAATAATAATAATAAAAAATTTAATTCTGCTCGCAAAAATGTTCCTTTGCCTAAATGGTTAGATGATTTTATGAAAAATTTACATTAAATTTATATTAATTAAAAGTAATTAGGAAATATTTGATATTAATTATTAGCTATGATGAATTATTAATATAATCTCATATTATTGCCCAAAGAGGCCTAAATTTCGTGCTATCTCACCAATAGCCAGGGCCGATAAACCCTGAAAGGATATGTTCGGTCGGGCAGACGAAAGAATGTCAGATTAGAACAGACCATAAAAGCGGGTTGCGACCAAAGCAAATTAGTCAAAAAGACTTCGCCACCAAATAATTCCATGGAAAATCCTGGAATGGTCTAAGAAGGAAAATTGAGGTAATCATAAAATCTTTTCCGAAAGTTGCTTAAACGGATAGTCCAGAGTCTACTGGTATAAAACAGAAGTACTGAGTAGTTTATCAAAGAAAGAAAAACTGGAATCAGCCTCTCAAAAAAAGAGGATACTTCCCTAAAGAATTAAGGTAGAAATTTAGGGTAACTTGGAGAATCCTAAAACTAAGTAATTAAATTTACTAATTCAGAAATAAAAGTCTGGATGGTCAAGGATAAAGAATCTTCTTAGTAGTCGTAAGGGTAAACCTAAATTTATTTTTTATTTCAATAAATTGTTTATTAATATTATGTAAATATTTAAAATTAAAAATAAATAGACATAAAAAAACATGATATAATAGATTAAGTAATAATTTATGTATAAGCTAAAAATATTTAGTAATGTTAAGAAAAAATGAGATTTTAGGTAAATATTTGATAATTTTAAAGTTATTTGTTGAGGATTAATTACAAATAGATTTTTTCTAATTAATCTATATTTATCTGAATTTATAATAAATTCAATGTATTATTATTTTAGTTTTATAAAAATTTAGATTTTAAAAAAATTTAAATTTTTATTTAGGAGTTATTATGGATTCATCTGAAAATTCAAATTTTCATTTGCAAAAAATTAAAGATTATATTAAGAATCATCCCGAAACAAAACATTTACGAATTAAAGACGAAGATGTTATTATTGTTTTTAATTATTTAAATAAAAAAGATAAACCAAATCCTTTTGGATATAAATTAGTTTTAAAAGAACAACCTTATCTTCATGTAGTTTGGCAAGAAACTGTTAAAACTAAACAAATAGATTGGCAAAATAATTTACAACAAAAAAATTTTTTATTTAACCAAGAAATAAATTTGACTGGTATAGATATTAAAAATATAAAACCTATGTCTAAAACACAAAAAAGTATTTTTAATTATATGACGGATATTGTAGAAAAATATAATTCTTTTGATATTAACATTAAACAAAATAAAGGTTTATATATTTATGGTCCTTTTAATTCTGGAAAAACTTTTATGTTAAAAATATTAGCTAAAATGTTATTAATAAATAATATTCCTTTTTTATTTATTGTTATGTCAGATTTGGTTCGACAATTTAAATTTTTATGGACTCATGATATTATAGAAGATAAAATAAACCATTTAAAAAAAATTCCATTTTTAATTTTAGATGATTTTGGTTTAGAAAATATGAATGCTTTTTTTCGAGATGATATTTTTATACCTTTATTAAATTATCGTTATGAATATAATTTACCTGTTTTTTTTAGTAGCATTTTACATCAGAATGATTTGAAAGAAACTTTACAATTAAATTTAGATTTAATTAATGCTACTAAATCTGCCAAAATTATTAATTTAATTCAAAAATCTACTTTATTATATGATTTTTCTAATAATATTTCTAAAAATAAATTGTCATGATAATAGGAATATTTTTTTATGATTTTTATTAGTTATTAAATTAAAATTAGTTAAAATAATATTTTCTTTAGATTAATTATATATGGATTTTAAAAAATTAGGGAGAGTAATAAATTATAAATATGATTCGTTTAATAGATGTAAATTTAAGCTTTGATGAAGACGAAGATATTTTAAAAGATATTTCTTTTAATTTACCTAGTCGCGGATTTGTTTTTTTGTCAGGACCATCAGGTTCAGGAAAAACTAGTTTATGCAATATTTTATCAGGATTAGAAAAGATAAGTCATGGTAATATTTTAATAGAAGATAAAGATTTATCTACTTTTTCAGAATTTAAAATGGCTAGTTATAGAAATGGTATGATTTCTTATATAACACAAGATTCTTATTTTATTAATGAATTAAATGTTTTAGATAATATTCTTTTATCTGTTAAATTACAAAAAAACGTTGTTAATCCTTTAATTCATAAACAAATTAAAGATTTATTTAAATATTTTAATTTACCTATCAGTTTATTGAAAAAAAAACCTTTTAAATTATCTGGAGGACAATTACAAAGAGCTAATATAGTTAGAAGTTTAATCAAAGATGCTGATATGATTATAGCTGATGAGCCTACAGGTAATTTAGATCCGGATTCTAGTAATTTAGTTTTTAAAAAATTAAAAGAGATTTCTGAAAAAAAATTGGTTATTGTAGTGACTCATGATATTTTATCAGCGACTAAACATGCTGATATTATTATTAAATTAAAAGAAGGTATTGTTAAAGATTATTTAGTGCGTGAACAAAATGGCACTTTTAATAATAAAAATGTTCAATTGAATGAAAATGATTTAGATTTATTAACTTATGTTGATAATTTAGAAAAACAAAAATTTATTTCTAAAATCAAGGAAGTTTCTGATTTATTTGAAAAAGATCATCTTTTGAAGTTTAAACCTGTTTCATCTAATTTACCTTTTAAAGAAGTACATTCTATTTGTAAATCTTTTTATAAAACTTATTGGAAACGAAATTTATTTAGTCTTTTTAATCATTTTTTATCATCTCTTTTAATATTTAGTTTGTTTATTTCTTTAAATTCTTTTTTGGGAAAAATATTTTGGTATAAAAAATCTTTTTTTAAAAATATATATTTAGAATTGAATGAACAAATGCCTTTTTCAGAAGGATTTTACTTGGTATCTTTTTTAGGACTTTTAGTAATATTTTTATTTTGGTTGTTTTATTTTCTTTTAGCTAAGTCTTTTCTTAATCGTCAAACAATATATTTTTATCGTACTGCAGGTATTACTCGTATTTTAGGTGCAAATAGTCGAATTGTTAATAAAATATCATTTTATTTTATCGCTTATTTTATATTAGCGTTTACTTTCTTACATCAAATATTTACGGTTTTGTACCAATTGGCAATTAATAAAATCGTTAATAATGGTTTTAATTATTTTTCTGTTTTTTTGGATAAAAAAGAAATTCCTGGTTTTGATAATATGACTTTGTTTCAACAAAAAATGTCATTATTAATTGAATTTAGTAAACGTTATCCTTTTCCTGGTAATATTGGAAACCTTTTTGTTCCTTTATCTGCGAATGGTTTTTTTTCAATTTCACCTAGTTATCGAACTATAATTAGTTTTTTAGGTTTTTTTATTATTTGTTTTTTCTTTGTGTATAGTATATATCTTTTAATGAATTCTAAACGATTAAATAAAACAAAACCTTTAATGATGTTGAAAAAAGGAAATTCTTAAAACACTTTTCATAAAAAACTCATTATAAATAAATAATTTAGTTTTTTATAAATAACTATAAATTTTATAATTGTTTATTAAAATAAAAACTCGATTTCTTAAGATATTTTTTTAAGAAATTGAGTTATTATAATTCTTATTTTATTTATTTTTATATTCATATTTTTGATTCTTTAGTTAATTAAAACAATCAATATTTTTTATTAAAAGGATTTTAATTTCATATGAAAATTAAAGTGATAAGTACTTCTACTAGTTGTTTAGATTATTTTCATCAAAAACATAATATTGGATTAATTAGAATACAAATTTTTTTAAATAATCAAGGATATCGAGATGGTGAAAATTTAACTGCAGATCAATTTTATGATTTTATAACTAAAAATCCTAGTTTAATCACTACTACTTCTCAACCTCCTATAGGAGAAATAGTTGATTATTTTCGTCAAATAGCTCGTTTAGGTTATCAAAAAATTTTTGTTACTACTTTGTCTAGTTCATTAAGTGGTAGTTATAATAGTATTTTAGCTGCTAGTAAAATAGTTGCTTCTGAAATAGAAGTTATAGTTTTTGATACCCAAAGTATTGGTTTTTGTGAAGCATATTGTGCTTTACAAGCTGAACGTATGTTTTCTGAAGGTTTTGATATTTCAGAAGTTATAGCATATTTAGAAAAATTACGTAAAAATAATAAAATTTTTTTTATAGTAAATTCTTTAAATCGTTTAATTAAAAGTGGTCGTTTAAGTCTTGCTAAAGGTTTGTTCGGAAGAATTTTTCATATTAAACCTATTTTAAAATTAGAATCTCCTGGTATTATTACAATGATTAAAAAAGTTTTTACCATGGAAAAAGCTTTTGATTGTATTTTGAAAGAAATTGAAAATTATGCGAAAAATCAAAAATTTTTTTTACATATTTTAACTTCAGGATATCCTCCTATGAAAAATAAATTAATAGAAATTTTAAAAAAAAAATTAAATATTAATGATATTTTAGAAGTTATTATTACTCCAGTGATAGGAGCGCATGTAGGTAATAATGCGCTTGGCGTGGGATTAATTATTCCTCCTATTGATCCTATTAAGATTAAATAATCATAAGGTATAAATAATATATGTTAAATGAAAATTTATATATGGATAAAGCTAAAAAGATTTTAAAAATATTAAAAAAATATGACCAATCAGAAGCTTTTATAGTGGGAGGGGCTGTTAGGGATTTTTTATTAAAAAAACCTGTTACAGATGTAGATATTACTACTAATCTTTTACCTGAAACTATTTGTGAAATTTTTAGTGTTCCAAAGACAAGGATTCGTTACGGTTCTGTTAAAATTTGTTTTGAAAATGATTATTTTGAAATAACAACTTACAGGAAGGAAGGAGAATATTTAGATTTTAGACATCCTTCTTCTATTATTTTTATTCAAAATGTAAAAGAAGATTTACAAAGACGTGATGGGCGCTAAAGAGGCCTAAATTTCGTGCTATCTAACCAATAGCCAGGGCTGATAAACCCTGAAAGGAGATGGTCGGTCTAACAAACGAAAGAATGTCAGATTAGAGCAGATCATAAAAGCGGGTTGCGATGAAAGCAAATTAGTCAAGATGACTCCGCCACCGAATAATTCTATGGAGAAGCCTGAGATGGTCTAAGAAGGAAACTTGATGTAATCTTTGAACCTGTTGCGGAAGTTGCTTAAGCGGACAGTCCAGAGTCTACTAATATAAAATCGCGGTATTGAGTAGTTTATCATATAAAGAAACCTGGAATCAGCCTCTTAAAGAGGATACTTCCCCTAAAGAATTAAGGTAGAAATTTAGCGTAACTTGGAGAATCCTAAAACTAAGTAATTAAATTTACTAATTCAGAAATAAAGTCTGGATGGTCAAGGATAAAGCATCTTCTTAGTAGTCGTAAGGATAAACCTAAATTTGGAATAATTTAGTTAATCGTCTTACCCAGAAGAGAGTTAATCACTCTTATAGGGCGAAAGAAGAAAGTAATTTATTATTTATTCAATGACATCAAAGAAGGAGTTGATATATCATGTCAACAACGGTTTCACCAGAAACTAAACTTTCACGAACATTGAATAAGATTCAATATTGTTCATCAAATGGCTACTCTCTGAAAAGAGAACTCCAGCAGGGGATGAATAACTTTTATAACACGTTAACAGCATTTAATAAAATCGCGGCTAACAAGGGAGCGGGTACACCCGGAATTGACAATAAAACCATCGACGGAATCAATCTGGAAAGATTAGAAAAATACCATCTGGAATACGTCAATAATGGTTACCAACCAAAACCGGCCAAAAGAATCCTCATTCCTAAGGATAATGGAGGAACCAGACCCTTGGGCATACCGACCATCAAGGATAGACTGATACAAAAATGCCTGGAACAACTACTGACTCCTTATTTCGAAAATATCTTCTCAGAATGGAGTTTTGGATTTAGAACCAAAAAATCTTGTCATGATGCCATCAAACGGATCAAACAAAGATTTAAAAGGATTGATTATCTTGTCAAAATTGACTTAAAAGGTTATTTTGAAACTATCAATCATGAGATTCTAATGAGAACCTTAAATCAGTTCATCAAAAAGAATAAAACACTTTCAACCATTAGTAAATGGCTAAAAGCTGGTTTCATGAAAGATGGTATCAAATACGAATCTTTATCAGGCTCTCCTCAAGGAGGGATTATTTCCCCCTTGTTGGCGAATGTATATTTACATTACATCGACCTGAAAATGAAGGAACTGATTAAAGAAGGAAAGCCAATTAAGAAAAGTAACCCAGAATATAAGAAAGCTTGGAATAAAAACCAACATCACAAACTTGGGATTGATAGTTCTATCAATCTAAATCTAAAACCAAGGGTTGAATATATCCTTTATGCTGATGACTTTATCATCGGTATTAAAGGTGAGTATAACCAGGCAGAAAGAATCAAAGACCTAGTAACGCAATGGTTAACGCAAGATCTGAACCTTACGATTAGTAAGGATAAGTCCAAAATTGTGAAAGCCAACAAAGGAACGAGGTTTTTATCCTACATGATAAAGGTTAACCCTACCAATAAAACTCGCGGGGATAAGGCCACAAAGAACTCCTTAAATGGCAAAGTTCAAATCCAAATTCCCAAAGTGAAAGCCAAAGAAGATGGAGATGAATATAATTGGTTAAAAAAGGGAAAGGTGAAACACGACGAAACATTAGCAGATAGAGACGAATTAGAAATAATCCGGACCTATCAGACAATTGTTAGAGGAATTATCCAATACTTTTGTTTAGCTAACAATCTTGGGGTCTTAACCCACTTAAATTATCTAGCGGAATATAGCTGTTTGAAAACACTAGCAAGAAAACGGGGAACGTCAATTGCTAGAGTTCGAAAGAAATGTAAAACTGGTTCAACCTGGGGAATTGCTTATCTTAATAAAGGAAAAACCCAATATGAACCATGGGATGTTTACTCTTGGAACAAAATTAAGACAATGCGTAATTTCAAAGGAAACCTTGATATTACCATCAATAAGTATATATTCCAAGGTCGTACGTACCTGACAGACCGTCTAAAAGCGGAACATTGTGAGCACTGCGACAAAACAACTCAACTACAAATTCATCACATTGGTACGGTCCGCAATGCGCACCGCCAAAGTATCATGAATAAAAGAACAAAGGTATTGTGTAAAGATTGTCACCGAAAGGTAACCAATCAACAAATACATGATATCAGAAAGAATAAGAACAATAGGAATAAATAGCTAATTAACCGCGAGGAGAAATTAGTTCTCGAAAGGGAGTAAATTATGGAAAGCCGGATGCTTGGAAACTTGCTTGTCCGGTTTGGACGGGGGCTGATTGTAAATAAAACAACAAATACAAATCGTTGTATAAAACGCAATTAATCTATCCGTATTTTACTATAAACGCTATTTTATTAGATGAAAATGATAATATATTTGATTATGTTAATGGCTTAACAGATTTAAATAATAAAATTATTCGTATTATAGGTGATCCTTATCAAAAATTAACTGAAGATCCTTTAAGAATGTTAAGAATTTTTTATTTTAAATCAAAATTAAATTTTTTTGTAGAAGAAAAAACAGAAAAAATTTTAAAAGATAATATCATTTTAATAAATAAATTAAGATCGTTTTTTATATTTAGAGAATTTAATAAACTTTTGAAACAACCTTATGTTAATTTAACTTTTAATTATTTATTATATACAAAAGCTATTTATTGTTTAAAAAGTTTAATTTCCGGAATATTATTTTTTATCGAATATAAATTAGAAATTATTGATCCAGATTTTTTTTTCATAATTGCTGTTTATTTAAATAAAAAAGTATTTTATGATTTTTCTTTTCCTTATTATCAAAGAATAAAAATTATTAAATTAGTCACATTATTAAAACAAAAATATCCTTTTTTATATAATTTAAATAAATTTGAAATGGCAAATTTACAAAAAAAATTTTTAAAAACAGGTTTATTTTGAATTATTTATTTGTATGTCTTTATTTTATTGCGAAAAGTGTTTTAAATTTTTTGTTGTATTTTAAATAATTAAGAAAAATAAAAATGAGTTTAAAAATTATGATTTATAAAAACCAATTAGAAAATTTAAAGAATGCTGAAATAGGGAAAAAATACCAAATTTTAGGAAAAATTATTAATATTAATAAAGGTGATAATTTTTATAATATAGATGTTTTGTTAACGGAACAGGAAATTATCAATATTAAAATAGAAAATAGAAATTTAGTTTTAATAACTGAAAAACTTTATATTTTCGAAGTAATTAGAAATTTAAAAAGCAATAAATATTATTGGATTTGCCAAAGTTCAAATTTAATCGAAAATATTTTAAATTTAAAAGAAATTTATCAATATTATTGTCTTTTTTTTGTATGTGCACCGTTATCTTTTGAAAAAGCTGATTTTTTAATTAATAAATATATTAATAAAATTAAAAATTATAATTTAAATAAAATTACAACTGCGTTATACAATAAATATAAATTGCCTTTTTTGATTTCACCAGCTGCTTTTAAAATGCATCATAATTATTACGGAGGATTAGCTTATCATACTACTAATATGTTGCAAATTACTTTAAATCTAGCTGAAAGATACAATTTTTTAAATTTAGATTTATTATATGCAGGAATTATTTTGCATGATATGTTTAAAGTTAAAGAATTTAATTTTTCGAAAAAGGAATATACTAAAGAAGGAATTTTATTAGGTCATTTAGTTTTAGCTGTTAATTATGTTCATGAAGAAGCTGTTTTATTCAATATTCAGGATACAGAAGAAATATTATTATTAAAACATTTATTAATTTCTCATCATGGTTTATTAGAATATGGCGCTTTAAAAACTCCTCAAACAGGTGAAGCATTTTTATTATGGCATTTGGATAATATAGATGCCAAATTAACTTCTTTAGGAGAAACATTAGCTAAAACTTCTGCAGGTAGTTTTTCAGAACCTTTAGCAGTTTTCGAAAAAAAGTCTTTATATAAACCTAATTTATAAAATTGGATTTATTTTTTATAATTTAGAAAAATAAATATTTTTTATCGATTTAATGAATAATTAAAAATTTAAAAATTATTAATATATCTGATGTAGTATTAATAAAAATTATTTAAACTTTTTATCAAAATAGATTTAATCTTTTAACAAACTTATCTAGCTTTGTTAAAAGGATAAATTTAATTGTAAATATAAAAATAAATTTTAAATTTTATTTTATTATTTTTTTATTTTAATAATTTAAAGGAGTTCTTATTGAAAGACAAGAAAAAAACTTTATTGATTATTTTTAGATTAATTATGAATTTATTATTTTTATTATTGATTTTTGTGTCTATAATATTAAATTTTAAAAATACTAAGGATTTAAAGAATTTAAAATCCGATATATCTCAAAAAAATGCATCAAATTTTTTAAATTTAACTAATAGTTTTGATGAAAAAGAATCTTTTTATCCGACTAATAGTGATAATTTTCTTGATTTTGCAACTTTATCAGGTTTTCAAGAAGAAAAGAAAATAGCTAATTCGTTTATATTTTATATAAAAAAACCTGAAAAATTTAAAAATATTGGTCACATCGAACCTCCTTTGGGTATTTTGTTATATGGTGTGCCTGGAACAGGAAAAACTACTTTTGCTCGGGCTATAGCTAAAGAAACAGAGTTGCCCTTTTTTGAATTGAGTGCTTCTATTTTTTCGAAAAAATATAGAGGGCAAGCAGTACAAATGATTAGAAATTTATTTAATGATGTACGTAAAATATCTAAAAAACACCCTGGAGCTATTATTTTTGTAGATGAATGTGAAACTATTTTTCGAAAATTAAAAAATGTAGAAGGTGATTCGGAAATTACCAATATTGTTAACCAATTTAAAACAGAATTGACTTCTAATGAAAATGATCCTAAACATCCTATTTTTATTTTAGGAGCGACTAATAATTTTTCACAAATCGATGATGCTATAAAATCACGTTTTTCTTATGCTATTGAAGTTAAACCAGGTAATAAATCAGAGCGTAGACAATTTTTAGAATTTTTAATGGATCAAAAACTTAAAAATCCATATAGTATGGAAGCTAAAAATTTTTTATATGAAGTAATTAATGAAGCTTTAGATAGAATTGAATCTAATTATAATTTTTTAAAAACTAATCGTACTTTAGAAAATTTGATGAAAGCTGCTGCTATGAATTTTGCTATGAAAAGAGCTAATGATGATGATTATCCTACAGTTAGCGAAGAAACAGTGAATATTGATGATTTGAAAGAAGCTTATCGTAGAATTATTATTACTGATAAAGATTTAAAAAAACTAAATGAAGTGGAAAAACAATTTTTAGAAAGAAAAAATTCCTTAAAATAGAAATAAATTAAATCTATTTTTGATGATGATAAAATCAAATTCGCAAAAAATAAAATATTTAAACATAAAAAAAGCTGTTTATTATAATAAACAGCTTTTATTTTTTAAAATTAAAAATTTTATTTCAATTTAAATTTCAAATTTGATCATATTGGTTTTATAGTCATTTATTTTATATACAATTGATTTATATATAAAACGTGTAAAAATTAAAAAATTGGCAATTGTTAAAATTATGAATATAGTTTTCCAATGTTGAAAATTAATATTAAAAAAATTATTGTTATTAATATCAATATAGTTAGAATCATTATTATTGTCAGAAATGAATATTTTTCTAAAAACTAAAGAAAATTGGTTTTTTATTTCTCTATATTTTTCAATAGATTTTTCAAAATTGTCTTTAGCGCGATCATATTTTAAATTAGAAATGATAAAATCTTTATTATTTCGTTGCGTTTCAGCTTCTAACATAAATTCATCGCCTTTATTTCGGAAATAAACAGCGCTATTTTCTTTATCAGATTCTATTTCTGATTTGATACTATTTAATTTGGATTTTATATTATCTTTATTATTAACAAAATAAAAGCTTAATTCTAATAATTTATAAATTTCTTCTTTATTTTTGTTAATTATTTTTTTTAATATTAAAGAGTTATTTGTTTTAACTTTGTTAATATCGAGATAGATTAACGCGGTTTAAAAAAAAGAAATGATAATAACTTCTTTCATATTCGCAATTAGCCCCCCACAGAACCGGACAAGCAAGTTTCCAAGCATCCGGCGCCTAATATCTTAGAATCTAAGATATTGAAACTCTTTCGCCATGTAAAGGTTATTACCCTTCGCCTTGATCAGGTTCTTCTCAAATATTCCAATTCCAGAATTAAACTGACGACTACTTTAAGTTTCGCTTTTCCCTTGAGCCTAGTACTACTAGTTTTAACCTTAAAAAGGTGCTTTTAGGGAGATCAAAGTTACCACATAATTCTACGGGAAGTGTTAGGGGCAGTTTACCATCATTAAAGTTAAGAATATTCATAGAAGCTTGATTAATTTAGATGGAAAAGTGTAGGAAGGGGTTAACTAATTTAACCTAATTGATAATTTTACATAATACCGAAAAGCATATTATGTATCCTCCCTAATCCTGGTAGCAATATCTTACCAAAATGTTTTAACTAAACCACTTCATTTAACTGCTTAGGGACTTTCACCTTTTCCTTGACTTCTGGTCTGGCGTCGACTTATTGACTAGATATTTCGTCTCATCTCGCTTGCGTGCTTTTGCTGTTATCAACTCTTCTTTCGAACTAGTTGATCAAGCCCACCTTGCGGTGTTTACGTGACCTCTAGAGAGATTATCACTCTAGGCTATGCGTTAAATAGCAGAATTATGAGCATCTTTTGCGCCCTAATTCTATATAAGATTTTTCTTGTTTTTCTAAAATGTTTAACAAAATTACTTCTTTATTATCTTGAGGATTATTTATTTGAAAATTATTAAGTTCTGTAATATATGTTTTTTGCTGTGTTTCGATATCATTGAAAAAAATTTGTAATTTTTCTTTTTCTTCTGATGATAATATATCTAATTCTTTGTTGAATTTGTGTGTTTTACTTAATTCTGTATTTAAAATAATTCGATATTGAAAAATTTTAGTTTTTAAATCTATTATTTTCTGATTATTATCATTAGAAATCTGAGCCGAAATTGTATTTATAAAAAAACATTTAAGAAAAAATAAGATCATAATTAAATATTGAAATAATAAAATATTTTTTTTATTTTTATTAAAAATTTTTATATTAGTTATTAATTCTCTTTTCTTTTTTATTTTTAAAAAATATGTAATAAATATATTTTAATTTAATAAAAAAATATTTTTTTAAATATTTTTGTTAGATAAATTTTAATTATTTTGTGAATTTATAATGTTTAATTTTTTTCAAATTTTCAAATTTCATTTTCAATTATCATTTATTGCCTTTTTGAGGACAATATTAAGATATTTTATCAATAGAAAATATTCTAAATATAAAATATCTAATTTAATTATAACATATAAAATAGTTAATATGATACGTTGTTTAGCAGAATATGTTAGTTATATTTGATTAAAATGATTTTTTAATAATTTAATAATTTATGTATGCCAAAATAATAATTTATTAATAATTTTTTATATTATTAATTATTTATTTAATTTTATATAAATGATAAATTTTCGAAAATATTATTTTTAACTTTGTAATTATAAATCGATATTTATTTTTAAAATATTATTTTTTATTTTAATAAGAAATTTTAAATTTTTTTACTTAACTAAATAAAGAATAAATGAATTTTAATTTTAAATATTTTATATATACCCAAAATATAAATTTTGATAAGTTATATGTTTGCATATTCTTATTATTAAAAAAATAAATTGGATAATTTATAAGAACATAATTTTAATTTAAGTTTGTTTATTTGGTAAATATTTTATTGCATAATAAAAATCTTGAATTATTAATCAGAAATTTTTAATTTACAAAATATCTTTTCAAGAATTATTTTATTAATTATTCATTCTAATAAGATTTTAGAAAGGAATGATATGCCAAGAAAAAGATTATTTTCGCTTTTTTTAAAAGATAAAAATAATTTATCTATTAGAAATAAATTGATTGAAGTTCATGCGCCTTTGGTTTACAAAATTGTTAATCAATTTAAATATTATCCGTCTGTTTTGGATAAATCAGATTTAATCCAAGAAGGTTTTTTAGGTTTAATTCGTGCTTTAGGTTATTATCAAGATCAAGGTTATGATTTTATAGCTTACGCTAGACCAACTATTAAATTTTTCATTCGTGAATTAATTCGAAATAGTCATATCCCGATTGTTCCTCAAAAAAATTCTTATATAATTAATACTAATTTTCAAGAAACTATTTATTATTCTTTTGCTAACTATTCTTTAAATCCTCATCAAAATTGGTTAAAACAAACGGATTATGAATTTTGGATTAAAAAAATAAGAAAAACTTTAAATTCATCAGAATTTAAAATTATTGGTTTAAGTTTCGGTTTCTTTAATAATTTTTCCTGTTATAAAAAAATTTCTTATCAAGAAATAGCTTTTTCTTTAAAAATAACTACTCAAAAAGTTCAAAAAATACGTAAAAATGCTATTCAAAAACTCAAAAGAAAATTAAATTATCTTAAAAATTTACGAATATAAATTACATAGATATATAATTTTAACATTTCTAGTTATTGATTGTTATTTGGATAAATAATATTAAAATTTTTTCAATTTGAAATCAAAGTTATGGAGATTATAAAAATATGAAATTATTAAAATTAAATAAATTTTTAATATTTTTATTTTTAATTCAATTCGTTTGGTTATTTAAAAATAATTTTTTCAAATTATGTGCTTTTGATATTGCTCATTATGAAAAAGATTATAATATAAAACATAATGCTGTTCATTGGCGCCATGAAAAAGGTCATATGTTTTCTGAAAAAGCTTATGTGTTTTATAATCTTTTTCCTTTTAAAAGAATGCCTTGTAAAACTTATCAAGAATTCGCTAATACTAAACAAATCATAAAAAATACTACTATTTTAGCGAGTAATTTATTATTCCCTATTAATAGAATATTTAAAGTTTTAGATACAGTACAAGAAGTAACTGGTGATAAATATATTAATGATTCAGATGATCAAATTGCTTTTATTAATCAATTTGTTAAATATTTTATTCAATATCGTCCAGAAAAAGGTATATTTTTTTTTGATCCTGATTATTTAAAGGAAGTTTCTTATGTTGATATAATTTTTTGTAATTGTGATATGTCGAATTCTTTATTTTCTATGAGTTATGATTTATTAGAGAATTTTTTGCAAAACGAGGTAGATAAAATTCCTTATGAAGATATATTTTTTAATGAAGCATCCGAGGTAGAAATGGCTGAATTAGGTCTTAATCTTAACAATTTTTATCAAAAAATTCTTGAAAATGATTCTCTTAAAAAACGTATTAGAACCCAAATAATTCAAAAAATTAAAAATCAAATAAACTTAAAAATTTTAAAAACTAGCATTAATAAAACAACCAAATATGTCACAAGTAAATTAATTTGTAATTTTTTAATTCCAGGAGCAATAGAAAGTTATGAAATGTTTAAACAAAATCACGATGCGACTCGTTATATTGATCAAAATATCCGTTTATATATAAAAAATAATAATCTTGAAAAAACATTAGGCTTTGCTTTGTATTATAATGAGGTAGATGATCGATTAGAAATTTTTTCATTAGAACAAAATCAACTATCTTTCCAATTATCTTCTCATTTAATCCAGAAAATAAATATATTTAATTCTACTCATATGTTAATTAGTTTGTTACAATCAAAAAATTTAGGAATGCCTAATATGAATTTAAATATTTATGGTGGTAAATTGAAAAAAAATTAAATTAACAAAAATAATTATTTATTCAAATATAAATCAATTTTATAGATTATTTTTATTTTAATTTTTATTAATAAATATATAAATATTTAATTAAAGATTGTTTTTTTAATGAATTTAAAAAAATGAAAATAAAGATCAACAATCCAGTTGATCTTTATTTTTAAATTATATCTTAAAATTGATTCATCAAAATTACTTTAAAGGTTGATTATTTAAAATTATTGATTAAAAAGAGTTCCAAAACATTATTAATTTTCAATATATTAAGACTATATTTGTACTAAATAATTTTAAAAAAAAGAATTTTCATATTTATTAAAATTAACTTAAGATTATAACATAATAACCAAAGCTAAAGCATATTTTTCAGTATGAGTAATAGATATCATAAATTGATTATTATATTTATCTATTATATAAGGAGCTCCTTTGTCGTCGTTTAATATAGACCAATCTCGATAATTATTGGTTAAATTACCTTTTTGATAAGTTTTGAATATTGCTTCTTTAGCGGCCCATCTTCCTGCTACAAAAAAACTTTTGCTTTTTAAAGAATTTATTTTTTTATAAATTTGATATTCTGAAATAGATAAAATACGATTAGATATTGAAGTTAATCCTATTTGAATAATTTTATTAATCTCGATCAAATCGATACCGATATTTTTCATTTTTGATAATTATTACCTTTTTATATTTTATTTTTAGTTTGTGATAAAAGTTTATATAATTCTAATTCTTGAATAATAGTGATTTTTAGATTTTTAGCTTTTTCAAGTTTTGTTTCGCTGTAATTTGCCCCACAAATTAAATAATTAGTTTTTTTAGATATATTATTCACTATTAAAGCTCCTAATTTTGATAAATTTTGAATTATTTGTGAACGTGTATATTGTGACAATGTTCCTGTAATAATAATTTTTTTGTTTTTAAAAAAATTATCATCAACATTATTAATAATATTTTGAGTAGAAAAATTTAATTTATGTTTTTCTAATTGAATAATTTCTTGAATATTTTTTTCATCATTAAAAAAATTATGTATACTATGAGCTATTTCTTGTCCTATTTCTTTTATTTGAGTTAGTTGTTCTATTGTAGCTTTTTTTAAATTATATATATTATAAAATTTATTAGTTAAAATTTGAGCAATTTTATTACCTACATGTTTTATTCCTAATCCAAATAGCACGCGATCAAAGGGTTTTTGTTTACTTTTTTCTATAGCTTCCAAAATATTGTTAATTTTTTTAATGCCAAAAAAAGGTAATTTTAGTAATTGTGGTTTTTTTTCTTTAAGAATATATAAATCAGAAATTTTTTGGATAATTTTGTTTTTAAATAAAATATTTAATGTTTGGGAACCTAAAATATGAATATCCATAGCTTCTTTAGATGCGAAATGAATTATTTTTTGTATTTTTTTTTCATTACATTCGGAATTAATACAAAAATAATTAATTCCATTATTTTCTTTTTTTAGTAATGAATGGCAGGAAGGACATTTTGTAATCATTATAAAAGGTTTTGCAGAAGCAACTCTTTTATTAGTAATTACTTTAATAATTCTAGGAATAATCGATCCTGACTTTACAATAATTACGCTATCGTTAATACGAATATCTTTATTTTGAATATAATTATAATTATGTAAGGTAACACGTGAGATTTTGCTACCATCAAGTATAATAGGTACAAGATCTGCTACAGGATTAATTATGCCAGTTCGGCCTACATAAAATAAAATATTTTTAATTAAAGTTTCGCCTGTAATGGAATTAAATTTATAAGCCAGAGCGTATTTAGGAAATTTATTTGTATAACCTATTTCGGGATATAAATCAAGTTGATTTAATTTTATAACAATACCATCTACATCATAATTTAAAGAAGTTTTTAAATCTATATAATAATCTATAAAGTTAATTAAATCAGACCAAGAATTGATTATATGAAAATGTGGATTTACAGAAAAACCTAATTTTTTTAATAATTCTAAAACTTCTTTTTGAGTCTTAACAATTAACGAAGTTTTTACGATACTATATAAAAAAGAAGATAAGTTTCTGGAAGCAACAATATTAGAATTTAATAATCTAATGGTTCCAGATGCGGCATTACGCGGATTGGCAAAAATTTTTTTTTGTGCTTGACTATTTTGTTCGTTTAATTTTTTAAAATTTTCATAACTAAAAAAAACTTCTCCTCTTACTTCTAAATCTATTGGTTGTAAAAGTTTTAATGGAATATCTTTGATATTTTTAATATTATGAGTTACTACTTCTCCTACTAAGCCGTTTCCTCTTGTAGTAGCTTGCATCAAAATTCCTTGTTCATATTTTAAATTAATAGCTATACCATCGATTTTTAATTCTGTAATAAAATTACAATGAGGATATTTTTCCATTATTTTTGTATAAAATTTTTTTACTTTTGTAATATCAAAGGCATTATCTAAAGATAACATAGGTTTACTATGAGTTATTTTAGGTATTTCGTTGTCATCCAAAGAACTACCTATTTTATCAGTCGGACTATTTTTTAATTTATATTGCGGATAATTCTTTTCTAGATATATTAATTCCTGCAATAAAGCATCATATTTTTGATCGCTTAAAGAAGATTGATTTAAATTAAAATATTCATAATTTGCCTGATTTATTTTTTTAGTTAATTGTTTTATTTTTTTTATAATATCTAACATATTTTTTATTTATTATCCGTATTCGATATTTCAATGTATTAGTTGGTTTTTTCAATTGATATTGTAAATTTATATTTTTTAAGTTAAAGGTATTTTAATTTTAAAAAAATATTACTAAGATTAAAAAAAATATGCATATTTTTAAATATGCATATTTAAAATATATTGTTATATGTTGATTAGATGATTAATTTTTTAATATCAAGTTATTAATATTTTTATTTTTGTTAAATTAGATTATTACTAAAATTACATTTATAATTTCTTCTAATTTATTTTATAAATTATATATATTAATATCTTATACTTGGAGAAATTTTTTTAATTAAAAATATTTATGACGAAAATTTTGATACTTTGAAAATTATTTTAATTTTTTATTTTATAAATTAAATTTTAATTAATGATTAAAAATTAATTTTTCATAATTATTTTTTAGAGATATATTTACACAATACGGAATCTTGTATCTATTAAATCAGGCTCGGATATGACATTTTTATTAGTTTTAACTTCAAATTTGGTTTCAGTTAATTTATTGTTACTATCGAAAAATTTAGTTTCAATTAAAACTTCATTAGTGATATAATTAAATTCTTGAATAGAAGATATTTGTTGATTTGAATTAAAACTGGTTATTTTAGTAATTTGTTGATTCGCATTAAATTCCTCTATAGTATTTAATCTATCATCAACATATTTAAAATTTTCGATTTTTATCGGATTTTGTTTATTATCCCAATAAATTCTTTTTTCTATTTTATAAGGAGCATTTTTTTGATAAAAACTCGTTGTCATTAATTTTTCTTCATCATTAAATTCTGCAACATTATGTTTTATGAAATTTTTAGTATTTTCGTTATATACATTTAATATTTCAGTTTTAATTTTATTATCTTTATAAAAGGAAATTAATTCTGATTGATAATCATCAGAAAAAACTGTTTTTTTTAATAATTGATTATTTTGATATTCTTCTATTTGTTTATAATAATTATTTTCCTTGTTTAAAAAGATTTTGCTTATTAATTCTCCAAATTTATTAAAATATTTAATATGATCGATTTTTTCTTCTTCATTATTTTTAAAAACTATAATACTTTGGGTAGCTTCATCAGTTAATTTTTGCAAAGAAAAATCCAAGGAATTTTTTTTTGGTTGAAAAAATTTTTTTTGTAATTCTATACTTTCTTGTAAAGAATTGAATATAGGTTTTAAAGAATTTTTATTTGAATTAATATTATTGTTTTTTTCGGAAATAGGTTCAATTTTTATTTTATTACTATTTTGAATTTTATTATAATTTTCTAATAGTTGTTTATGAGTTTGAGATAATTTCTCATGTTCTTCTTCTATTTCTTCATTATGAGCTAATACATTCATAATAAAAAAAATTTGACCCAATAAAATTAAGAAAATGATAAAAAATAATAATATTTTGTATAATATGTTTTTGTCACCGGTGAAATTCATGTGTTTTAGTTAATCTCACTTTCTAATGATTTATAGAAATCTAATAAAATCTTAATTCGCGATAATAAACCATACACAATCCTAAATTAAAAAAAATTTAATTTAAATTTTAAACAAACGCAATCTAATTATAACAAAAAATAATATAATAATAAATATTAGTTATTCTTAAAGTTGTTTTACAAAAATATAATAAATATCCAATTAAAATATGTTATAGAGTAGAATTTTTAGAAATATATTTGAAAAAATTATGTTTGATTATATTTGAATAAAATCAAATTATATAAAAATTTTTAAAAATTTATTTTTAAATCTTGATTATTTTAATCCTTGATTATATTAATATAATAGTTTTTTTTATATCGTTATACTTCGATAAATTGTATAATTTTAATTATTAGTTAATTTAGTTATTAATAATTTAGTAAAATAAATTTTTTTATATAAAAAGATTAAAAATATAAGATTAATTTGTTAAAATAAAAATTATTATTAATAATCACGGGGGATTTATATAAATTTATTTTTTATTTTTAATATTTAAATTATTTTTTGATATTTAGAATAATTTATTTTTAAATTTTTAATTATGTTGTATTATATATAAAAATTGAAACTGAAATATTCTTAAATTTATTAATTAAAATTGACTTTTTGTTAATAAATAAAAATTATAATATTTTTTTCAATTCTAAAAAATATATAAAAATTTTATTAATAATTTTATCTTCAAAAAAACTATGCTATTATAATTTGATTTTTAATAAAAATGAAATTTTTATTTTAATTATATTTGAGAGGAGAAATAAATGTGTTTCTAATAAAAAATCATATAAAAAATACTAAATATTATTATAAATATGATAAATTTTATTATTAATGGGAATAAATAGTTTAAAGATATAAAATATAATTGATGACGAAAATATTTATTTTTGAATTATTTATTTTGTATTTTTAGAAAGATGATTAGAATATGAAAAATATAATTAAAAAAACAGCTAATTTATTGACGATATTTCGTATTTTTTTAGTTTTTTGTATGTTACCTTTTTTATATTTAAAATTATTAAAACATGAAATAGAAATTTTTAAAAATTATTTTAATATTATTTTTATAGTGGCATCTATAACTGATTATTTAGATGGATTTATTGCAAGGAAATTTTTTCAAACAACTGTTTTTGGTAAATTTTTTGATCCTATAGCTGATAAATTATTAGTTATTATTTCTTCGTTTTATTTACTGATTTTATGCCAAAATAATCATTTATTGCATCAAGATAATGAAAAAATTGTTAATTATGTTGTAAGTTTTTTGATAATTACTATTATAAGAGATTTTATCGTGATGGGTATTAGATTATTGGCTTTTGAAAAAAAACATATTATTAGTTCTTCTTTTGGTGGTAAATTAAAAACTTTTTTGAATTTTATTTCAATTATTATAATGCTTTTATCTGCTCAATTGGAACGTTTTTTTTATCAATTATTTCCAGAATATAATTTAAAAATGTATTTTGTTATTAATTTTATTTTAGTATTGAATATTTTTATAATTGTGATTTCTGGTATAGATTATATTCTAAAGAATTTTAAGTTAATTTATTTTTAAATTATTAAAACTTTATCTTTTTTTATAATTGTGATGAATTTTAGTAAAATTATATAAGAGGTGTTTAGTAAATGAAGAAAGAAATATTTAAGAAACCTCCTTTAACGCAAACTATTAACGAAATAGAAAAAATTTTCGGAAAAGGCAGTATTATGCAGATGAATTCTGATAAAATAGATCCTATAGAATCTATTTCAACTGGTTCTTTAGGATTGGATATAGCTTTGTCTATTGGAGGTTTACCGAAAGGTAGGATTGTAGAAATTTTTGGACCCGAAAGTGCTGGTAAAACTACTTTAGCTTTGCACGTGATAGCGGAAGCTCAAAAATCTGGAGGTCTTGTTGCTTTTATAGATGCCGAGAATTCTTTAGATATTAATTATGCAAAAAATATAGGAGTAGATATAGAGAAAATGTTAATATCTCAACCTGATTCCGGAGAAAATGCTTTAAATATTGCCAATTTTTTAATACAAAATAATGCTGTTGATTTGATAGTAGTAGATTCTGTAGCTGCTTTGGCTCCTTTAGCAGAATTAAATGGTGAAGTTGGCGATTCTTATGTAGGTATACATGCTCGAATGATGAATCAAGCTTTAAGAAAACAAAGTTATATCGTTTCTAAATCGAATTCTATTTTGCTTTATATTAACCAGTTAAGAGAAAAAGTAGGAATTACTTTTGGCAACAATGAAGTTACTCCCGGAGGAAAAGGATTAAAATTTTTTACATCTGTTAGGTTAGATGTCCGAAAAACCTCAGAATTAATTAAAGATAATGATCAAGTTATTGGAGTAAAAACTAATGTTCGTATTGTTAAATCTAAAGTTTGTCCTCCTTATAAAACTGTTAGTTTTGATATTTTATATGGTAAAGGTATTTCTAAAATTAGTGAAATTTTAGATTTAGCAGTAAGTTTAAATTTAATTAAAAAAAATGGTATGTGGTATAGCTATAATGAACAACAAATTGGTCAAGGTAGAGAAAAGGCTCGAGAATTTTTAATAAAAAATTCAGATCTTGCGAATAAATTAGAATTAACTATTCGTCAATATTATAATTTAAATGTTAATAAAGGAAAATAAAATTTTTTATTAAAAATATTTATGAAGAATTTTTAAATTTAAATTATACAATTATAAAATGAATTAGTTTTTTAAAATTTTTTTAAATTTTAATAATTTTAAAAAAGATAGGAATGAATTTAATATATGAATTTAAAAAAAATAATTTATCAAGGTGCTAATTGGAATAATTTAGATGATGAGTTTACACATCATTTTTATGAACAAAATTTAAGTCAGTTTTGGCGTCCAGAAGATATTAGTTTACAAAGTGATTTGCATATTTGGAACACTTTATCTCACAAAGAACAAAAAACTTATTCGCGTAATTTGTTAGTTTTAACTTTTTTAGATACTTATCAAGGAGATATAGGCATGCCTATTTTGGTTAGATCTTGTTTACCCGAAGAGCATCAAAAAAAAGCTACTCTTAGTTTTATGGGAGCTATGGAAAATGCTGTTCATGCTAAAAGTTATTCTAATATTTTTATGACTTTTTTGAATAAAAATGAAATTGATGATTTATTTTCTTGGGGCATGAAACAAAAAAATTTACAGAATATTTTAAATTTAATTATTAATGTGTATGAAATGTTAGAACAAAAAATAGTTATTAATAAAAATAATTCTGTTTATTTAAATAGTTATGAATTTTGCGAAGTAAAATGGAAAGCTTTGGTAGCTTCAGTATTTTTAGAGACTTGGTTGTTTTATAGCGGTTTTTATTATCCTTTATATTTTTATGGCCAAGGTAAATTAATGCAAGCCGGAGAGATTATTAATTTGATTATTCGTGATGAAAGTGTTCATGGAGTTTATACCGGAAGATTAGCTAAACATTTATATTCTACTTTTAATGTAGAACAAAAAAAAAGTTTATATAATTGGTTAGAAAAGTTCTTATTCCAATTATATCAAGAACAAACATTGTTAACTTCTGAAATTTATCAAGAAAAAACTTTAGTAGATGATGTTAATAAATTTGTTCGTTATAATGCTAATAAAGCTTTATTAAATTTAGGTTTAGAACAAATTTTTCCTTATGAAGAAATTAATCCTGTTATTTTAAACGGATTGAATACAGAAACTAAAACAATGGATTACTTTTCTATGAAAGGTAATGGTTATCAAAAAATGAAAACTGAAAGTTTAAAAGATGAAGATTTTATTTTTTGATTTTTTTAATTTTTATAAATTTTAAAATTTCTAAATAATTTTTAAATTTAAATAAAAAAAAGAAGGTATAAATGTCCTTCTTTTTTTTATTTAAAGTAAATTTTTATTTAAATTAGATTATTTTTTTAATATTTTGCTATTTAATTTGGCAGGGATATCAGGATTCGAACCCGAACTCATGGTTTTGGAGACCATTATGCTACCATTAACATCATATCCCTAAATAAAATATTATTTGGTACGGGTGACAGGACTCGAACCTGCAAGCTTAAGCGCTAGAATATGGATAGAAAACCTTTATTATATTTGGTTAGCCCCCATCCAAACCGGACAGGCATGTTTCCATGCATCCGGCTTTCCGAATTCAACATAATATTTTTTTATTTGTTTAGATTAAAAACATATTTTTTTTTATTTAATTTATATTGCGCATTTATAAATTGTTTTATAACAAAATAAAAATTATCATTTATAAATTGATAAAAAAATATTTATTACTTTTTAATCTTTCTGCTTCCCTTCGCCTTGTAAATAGTTTTCCTATTCTCCCTGAGAGGACCAAAAAAACCTCCGACTACTATGTCAATACGGATAGATTATTGGCGTTTCCTTGATAGCTATCAACTATTACCAACAGCCCCCGTCCAAACGGTGCGAGCAAGTTTCCCAGCACACCGCTTTCCCTAATTTATCCCTGTTCCGGGTTTAACTTTGTGTCACCACTGGTTAAATGCTTATTTTTGACCTTTTGTTCTTTTTAAATATTTATTCATCTTCATCCCGATGGATAGTTCAATTTCTTCCAGACTCTAACGATGAATTTTTTTCCTTATGCTCGCTAGTATCTTTGAACAAAACTTTCGGAATATGAACTATTTAACCGATTTCGGGTTATCTTGGTGGTGAACTTATTTTTGGTGATATTTCTCTAATTTGTTTAAGTTCATATCATTTATTATTTTCTCGTTTATTTCGGGTATTCCTGCCCTCATTTATTGGTGGTAACCTGATTAAATGCGAGATAGGTATTAGTTAATTGTTTATTCCCTATTTGAGTTCTGGTTTTAATGGGAGTTGTTTTAAAGATTGGTCAAGAATCTTATTCATAGTCCGTGAAAGTTTAACTTAAAATCATTCCTAGCTGATACGTTCCTAATAAATAAACAATAAATTACTTTCTTCTTTCGCCCTATAAGAGTGATTAACTCTCTTCTGGGTAAGACGATTAACTAAATTATTCCAGATTTAGGTTTACCCTTACGACTACTAAGAAGATTCTTTATCCTTGACCATCCGGGCTTTTATGTCCGGATTGGTAAATTTAATTACCTAGTTTTAGGATTCTCCAAGTTACGCTAAATTTCTACCTTAATTCTTTAGGGAAAGTATCCTCTTTTTGAGAGGCTGATTCCAGGTTTTTTTATTTGATAAACTACTCAATATCAGAACTTTTTATATTAGTAGATTCTGGACTACCTGTTTAAGCAACTTACAGAGTAGGTTAGGTTATTACATCAATTTTCCTTCTTAGGCCATTGCAGGCTTCTCCATAGAATTATTTGGTGGCGAAGTCTTTTTGACTAATTTGCTTTGGTCGCAACCCGCTTTTATGATCTGCTATAATCTGACATTCTTTCGTCTGTCAAACCGACCATATCCTTTCAGGGTTTATCATCCCTGGCTATTGGTTAGATAGCACGAAATTTAGGCCTCTTTGGCGCCCGCTCTGCAACCTTAATTATTTTATAAAAACAAAAAATAATTTTAGGTTTTCCTAGGTAGCTATAAATTATAGGCTAATGATAAATAGCGGTTGGAGTCTTATAATAGGTAAAATCATTAAATTTACCTTGGTGTAGATAATTGAATAAATATTTTATTCTTATTGGTAATTATAATTACTTTAGGATCTTGAGAGTAATTATTTTAATTATCTATTTAGGTATTTTGGAATATATCGTTTAACCTTCCCTAAAGCTTTAGAACTAAACCACCATTCTTTGCTCTTCACTTAAATATTCAACCTTATTTTATCTTCTTCTTATGTTTAGTATATATTTTTTAATAAATATTAAAATTAACGATTTTATTTTTATATACTAAATATTTATGAATATGCTATTTTCCCTTTCATTCTTTCGAATTCAGGTTAATTCATCGAAGTACTTTTATTACCATTAAAAGTGAGGGGCCTAAAAAAACCTCTTTAATTTATGCTCGAACTAGCGCCCTCCTAAGTCTAGTGCGTTTACCAATTTCGCCACACCCGCAATATTGTAATTTATTTTTATAAAAAAATTTTTTTAATAAATTTAATTATTAAAAATATTAAAAGTAAAAATTATGGCAGGCCCAGCTGGATTTGAACCAACGAATGACGGAGTCAAAGTCCGTTGCCTTACCACTTGGCTATGGGCCTTCTATGTCAAAAATCAAAATTAAATTTGATTAATTTTTTGATCAATTTATAATTTAATTAAATTTGGGGCGGATGATGGGGATCGAACCCACGAATGTCGGCGCCACAAGCCGATGCGTTAACCATTTCGCCACAACCGCCACAAAAATTATTAAAATTTTCATTAATTATTAAAAAAATTAATAACATTACATATTATACATGAATTATAAATAAAAAAATATATCTAATATTTATTAAAATGAATAAATTAAAATAACTTTGAAATTATTGTTTTATTTGTTTGAACTGTTTTTGTTTTTCTATTAATAATGATTTAACAAATATTAAATCTTTGGGATCTATATATAAAGCTTTATTTTTTGAGTCATAATAAGAATGAGATACATTGGAAAAATTATTACGATTTTCTATAGGCATATTATTTAACATGAATAATTGTATTTCAGCAAAATTTTCCATTTGGTCAAAAATTTTTTTTAAACTTTCGGGTATTTGTTTTTTAAGCGCTTCGTCAATAAATTTTAAGTCTATATTTTTTAATATATTTGGGGATAAATCTTTATTATTTTCCGCATTATTATTTTGTAAATCTTTTTGTATTGATGAATTTTCATGATAAATTTTTGATTTTGTATTAATTTTTAATAATTCTGTTTCCAAATTTTTTATCTGTTGTTTAAGCATTTCTTGTTCGAAGTAATTTTTTTGTTGTTGTAATTCTATTTTTGTTTCCATTTTATATTGATTTAATTCAAGACGAAAAGCTTGTTCTTTACTTTTATTTTCGTTTTCTTTTCGATTAATTTCTAGCATTTTTAATTCTATTAAGGTTAAATTTTTATCTTGATATAATTCATTTGGTAACGGATGTTGTATAGAAAATTGAGGAATTTCTGTTTTTGATTTTGATTCAGATTTTTGATTATCTTTATTTTTGTATTCTTGAATATTAAAAATAAAATTGAAATTTAACAATAAAATACGATATAGAAAAGTTAAAATTTTTTTAAGTACTATTTTAATAATTTCTGAAAACATAAAAATGCTTAAAAAATATATCCACCAATAATTTTCGAAAGGAAAGCGATTTAACCATTCTTTAATATTTATCATCATATTTATTATCAAATTATTGACACAACCTTCTGTATAATCATTGTTTTAACAATGTTATCTCGAATTTATTTTTATCATTTAATTGCGTTAATTTCGAAAATAATGAAGCAATTTATTGAAATTATTGAAATATTATTATTTGGTAATATTAAAAAAATATGTTTAATTAAAATTATTTTGTAAATATAAAGATAATATTTTTTTGATAATAATTAGATATTTGATATTTAGTTAATGGTTTTGATAATAGGGTTATTTATTATCTATTTTGTGTATTTATAAAAAATTCTTTTTCGAAAGGATCAGATTTTTTTGGATTATTTGAACTTTCTTGAGATTGTATTAGATTTATTCTGTTCTTAATATTTTCTAAATCTATATTCGTTGTATTTAGAATCATTGAATAATTACTAGTTGTTAATAAAAATTTTTCTTTTTTATTATTTAAATCGCTCATCTGATTTTTTATTTCGTCTAATTTCAGTTGGATTAAAAATAAATCAGCTATATAATTATAATTTATTGTTTGAGTTAGATTTTGAATATGTTGTTCGTATGCAGTTATTTTTTGTTGTAAACTTTGTTCTGTTATTAATTTTGGATATTTTGTTATTGTTGTTGGTTTAGAAAAAAAAGACCAATTAATATTAAAAAAAGCTTTTACATTACTTAATTTAGAACTAGATAAATTACCTTGTTTATTTATAAACAAACCGAAAAAATTAACTACTATAAGATTTAACAATAAAAATATAATGAATTTTAATTGGATCTTTTTAATCATTATTACTCCCTCAATTATTTAAATAAAAGCAAAAATTATATGTTTTTTTATTTTAAAAATCATAAATTTTATATCAATATTTTAACATTTTTCGATTAATGTTTCAATATTTTAGGATATTTTGATAAAGATATAAATTAAGTTCTTTAAATTAATATTTAAATTAATATTTAATTTTTAAATTAAATTTAATCTATATTATTGATATTAATTTAAGTTTTAAGTTTTGAAAAATTATTCTATAATTATGAGTTTTTATATTTTAAATATAAAAATAAATAAATTGTAATAATAATATTAATTTTTTAAAAAGAGATTATGTCGGAAATATTTTTTATAGTTTCTAAAAATATCTGCTTTAAAAAGTTTTAATTGTTATGTGTTATAATTATTAACACATTTTTTAATTTAAAAATTTTGAAAGTTTTAGTACTATTTATTATTATTAAAAAAATTTAAATTATTCTGTATGAAATCAAAAAAAATAAAAACTAATAAAATATATAAATATGTAAATATATTTTTTAATTCGATTAAATGAATATAAATAGGGAGAAAATTAAATTTCATAAAATGAGCAAAAATGATAAAAAAAATAAAGAAAATATAAATGAATATAGCGCTTCTAGTATTGAAATTTTAGAAGGTTTAGAAGCTGTGCGTAAAAAGCCAGGGATGTATATTGATTCCGTTACTATGAAAGGAGCATATCATTTAATTTGGGAAATTATAGATAATTCTATAGATGAAGCTTTAGCAGGCTATGCTACAGAAATTATTTTAAAAATTTTTCCGAATAATGTAGTTAGTGTTTCTGATAATGGTAGGGGTATTCCTGTCGACATTCATCCTAAAACTAACAAATCAGCTGTAGAAACTATTCTAACTACTTTACATGCTGGTGGAAAATTTAAAAATAATCCAAATTCTAAAAATTATAGTTATTCGGGTGGTCAACATGGTGTAGGTGCTTCTGTAGTTAATGCTTTATCTAATTGGTTTACTGTGGAAATTTTTTTGAATGGTAAAATATATTATCAAAAGTATGAAAAAGGTGTTCCTATTTCATCTTTACAAATTGTGGGAAATACTGATAAAAGAGGAACTACTATTACATTTTTACCTGATGAAACTATTTTTCAAGATATTAAAGATACTCCTTATAGTTTAGATGTTTTAAAGAAAAGAATACAACAATTAGCTTTTTTAAATAAAAATGTTAAATTAATTTTAGAAGATTTGCGCTTTCAACCTTCTCAAATTATTAATTTTTATTCAAAGGGTGGTATTCAAGAATATCTTCAATATTTAAATGAAAATAAAAAAGTTTTACATCAACCTTTTTATCAAGAAATTTCGGAAAATAATATTTTTTTAGAAATTGCTTTTCAATATAATGAAAATTATATTTCTAATATTTATTCTTTTGTAAATAATATACCTACGCATGAAGGAGGAACTCATGAGGAAGGTTTTAAAATGGCTTTAAATAGAGTTTTATCTAAATATGCTAAAGATAAAAATTTATTAAAAAAAGATTTTAGTTTTATTGGCGAAGATACTTTAGAAGGAATTACAGCTATTATCGCTTTAAAACATTATGATCCTTTATTCGAAGGTCAAACCAAAGCTAGATTAGGTAATTATGATATAAGACAATTTGTTTCTAAAAATTTTGGTCTGGCTTTGGAAAATTATTTATTAGAAAACCCGCAAGAAGCTAAAAAAATTATCGATAAATGTTTATTAGCCGCTAAAGCCAGAGTAGCAGCTAAAAAAGCTCGTGAAATTACTAGAAAAAAATCTCCTTTAGATACTTTAAGTTTTGCTTCAAAATTAGCTGATTGTCGCACTAAAGATCCTGCTTTGGCAGAATTATATATTGTTGAAGGTGATTCCGCAGGCGGTTCCGCTAAACAAGGCAGAGATTCTGCTTTTCAAGCAATTTTACCTTTAAGAGGTAAAATTATTAATGTTGAAAAGGCTCGATTAAATAAAATTTTAGTTAATAATGAAATTCTCTCTTTAATTCAATCTTTTGGTACAGGTTTTGACAAGGAATTTAATATTTCTAAAGCACGTTATCATAAAATTATTATTATGACAGATGCTGATGTTGATGGCGCTCATATAAGAACTTTATTATTAACTTTCTTGTTTAGACAATTTAGACCTTTGATTGAAAATAATTATATTTATTTTGCTCAACCTCCTTTATATAAGGTACAAAATAATAAAAAAATTTTTTACTTTTATACAGAACAAGAATTAAAAAATTTTATAAATCGCAAAAATGATTCTCAAAGAATTGTTATCCAAAGATATAAAGGATTAGGGGAGATGAATGCAGAACAACTTTGGGAAACTACTATGGATCCTGCAACTAGAACGTTATTACAGGTCAAATTAGAAGATGCAGTAGAAGCTGATAGAATTTTTACTATGTTAATGGGCGAAGAGGTTAGCAATAGGAAAATTTTTATTCAAGAAAATGCTACTTATGCTGATATAGATATTTAATTTAATATTTATAAGTTATTAGATTTACTAGTTATTCAAAATAATAAAAGGAAAACAAACCAATTATTAATAAAAAAGGCGTAAAATATGATATTAAAAAAAATAAAAAAAAATGATCATTTAAATGAAGAATATAATCCTTTAGATTCTAAAATTAATCTTAATCGTGTTGAAATAGTGGATATAAATGAAGAAGTGAAAAAATCTTTTTTAAGTTATGCTATGAGTGTTATCGTTAGAAGAGCTCTTCCTGATATTAGAGATGGTATGAAACCGGTACAAAGAAGAATTTTGTATATAATGAACGATTTAGGATTATCTAATCAAGAACGTTTTAAAAAGTCTGCAGCTGTAGTAGGAGCCGTTATGGGGCGATGTCATCCGCATGGAGATAATAGTATTTATGAAGCTATGGTTCGTATGGCGCAGGATTTTAATTATCGTTATCCTTTAATTAAAGGTCATGGTAATTTTGGTTCTATCGATGGAGATTCAGCAGCAGCTATGCGTTATACAGAAGCTAGAATGTCTAAAATAGCTATAGAATTAATTCGTAATATCGAACAAGAAACTGTGGATTTTATTGATACTTATGATGGTAACGAAAAAGAACCTACTGTTTTACCATCTTTATTTCCTAATCTTTTAGTGAATGGTTCTACTGGTATTGCTGTAGGCATGGCTACCAATATACCACCTCATAATTTTAAAGAAGTTGTTAATGCTTTAATTGCTTTTATTAATAACAAGGATATAGAAGTAAAGGAATTAATGAAATATATAAAAGGACCAGATTTTCCTACAGGAGGTGAAATTTTAGGTGCTGATAATTTAAAACATATTTATGATACTGGTAAAGGACGTATTTTTATTCGATCTAAAGCGCAAATAATTCAAAATGATAAAAATAAAAATTCTATTATTATTACCGAAATACCTTTTCAAATTAAAAAAAGTAGTTTAATTGAATCTATTGTTTTATTGGCTAAAGAAAAAATTATAGATGGAATTACAGATTTAAGGGATGAATCTAATCGTAAAGGTATTAAACTTGTTATTGATTTGAAAAGAGATATTAATCCTCATGTAGTTCTTAATAATTTATATAAAAATTCTCAAGTACAAGTTTCCTTTAATTTTAATATGATTGCTTTGGTAAAAGGTGTTCCTAAAATAGTTAATTTAAAACAAATGTTAAAAGAGTTTTTTGATTTTCGTATTAATGTTATTCAACGTCAAAAAAAATTTGAATTATCTAAAGCTCTTAAAAAACAACATTTAGTAAAAGCTTTAATTATTGCTTTAAATGATATTGATCAAGTAGTTGAATTGATTAAAGCTTCATCTAATGCCAAATCGGCACAAATTCAATTAATGGAAAAATATCAATTGGACGAACCGCAAAGTAAAGTTATTTTAGAAATGAGTTTACAAAGAATTACTAATTTAGAAATAGAGAAAATTAAACAAGAAAATACAGAATTATCATTAAAAATTACAGAATGTGAAAATATCATTAATTCTATTTCTCTAAAAGAAGAAATTTTAAAACAAGATTTATTAAATTTACAAAAAATTTTTCAAGATCCTCGTAGAACTGTTATTAATACAGAAAATCATAATTTAGATATAGATGAAGCATCATTAATCGAAAAAGAAAAGATTTTAATTACTATTACTCATAAAGGATATATTAAACGTTTAAGTTTGGATACTTATAAAAAACAAAATAAAGGTGGCAAGGGTGTTATAGGAATTACTATGAATCAAAACGATTTTGTAGAGCATTTTGCTATAACTTCTACACATGATTATCAATTATTTTTTACTAATAAAGGTAAAGTATATCAGATTAAAGGTTATGAAATAGCTTCTTATTCTCGTCATGCTAAAGGTATTCCTTTGGTTAATTTAATTCCTATGGCTAAAGGCGAATTTTTAACTACTTTAACAAGTGTAACAGAATTCACTAATAATAAAGATTATTTGGTATTAGTGACCAAAAAAGGATTTATTAAAAGAAATCTTATTCAAGAATATGCTAATATCCGATCTAATGGTAAAATAGCTTTCGCTTTAAAAGAAGATGATGAAGTTTTAGCAGTATTGAAAACTTCTGGTCATCAAGATATTATTTTAGCTAGTTCTGGCGGCAAATCTATTCGTTTAAAAGAAAATTTTATTCGAACTACCCATCGTAGAGGTACTGGAGTTATTGGTATGCGTATGGATAAAAATGAGCAAATTGTAGGTGCAGCTGTTGTTTCGCATCCGGAACAAGATATTTTGGTAGTAACAGAATTTGGTTATGGTAAAAAAACTCAAGCGAGTTTTTATAAACCTCAAAAACGAGGCGGCAAAGGCGTTAAAACTTTAAAAATTACTGATAAAAAAGGACAATTAGTAACTTTAAAAACTATTTTTCCGAATGAAGAATTAATTTTAATTTCTCATTTGGGTCAAGTTATTCGTATTGAAGCTAATAAAGTTTCGACTACTAAATCCAAAAATACTCAGGGCAATAGGTTATTTAAATTAAAAGAAGACGATAAATTAATTAATGTAGTAGTAGTGCAAAAACAAGAAGATGTTCAACAAATAGATTAAATATCTATAATCACTTAATTAGATTAATATTTTTTTATTTGCTCAAATAGGTTAATATAATTTTAAAAAAATATAATATTATAAAATTAGAATCAGAGTTAAAAAAGTTTTTATCTAGTTGAAAGATAAAAATCGAATTTTGAAAAATTTTTTTATATGTTTTTATAAGGAGATATTTTTTAAAATCAAAATATAAATTTTATTTCAAAATTAACTTGAATAATATATTGCCTTAATTTACAAAATGGAATTAAAAATGAAAATTATTTATAATAAAATATGTTTAAAATCAATACAAACTAAAAGGGCTGGTGTTTTTTTAGCTCAAAAAATTATATTTACAAACTTATATAAAAGAAAAAAAAATATTTTACTCATTCAAGGATCAATGGGAATAGGTAAGACTATTTTTGTCAAAGGTTTTGCTCAGAAATTAGGAATTTTAAGGATCAATAGTCCGAGTTTTAATTTTTTTAAAATTTATAACTTTAATAATAATAAATTATTTCATATGGATCTTTTTCGTTTTGAAAATAATATTAAATTAGTTTTTTTATTAGAAGAAGTATTCGAATATTTAAGTATAGGCGATATTCTTGTAATAGAATCTACTTATTTAAATAATGAAATTGAAAAATTATGTGATTTCAAAATTGAAATTAAATTTTTAAAATATAATAGTAGGTTAATCACAATAGAACAAAAAAATGTTGAAAATTAATAAAAAAGATTATGATAAACAAAATAGAAAAAAAAATATATAATTATCCATTATTTTTTAAAAAAAATATTTTAATTATAGATACTTCAACAGATATGCAAATAGTTATTTTGACGCAAGAAAAAGAGATTCTAGATATAAGTATTAATGTTAAACCTAAAAGTTTTGTATCTTGTATGATACCTTTAATTAATAAGATTTTACAGGCTAATTCTATACACTTATTTAACATAAAGAAAATTATAGTAGGTTGTGGTCCTGGTTCTTATACTGGTACTAAAATAGGGGTTTTAACTTCGAAATTATTAGCTTTAGAATTAAAAATTCCTTTATTTAAAATTAGTAGTTTATTATTGTTATCTAGTGGTTTTGATCGAAATTGTTTGACTCCGAAAATTAAAATTAATTCAGATCATTTTTATGCTATTAGTTGCCAAAATAACAGAATTATTTTACAAGAATCAAGATATTCTTCAGATTTTCTTGTTAATTATCCAAATCATATTTTATTAAGTTCTTTAAATTATAAAATTTCTTTGTTGAAAATATTGAATTATTTGGATATTGTTGATAATCCTCATGAATTATCTCCAAATTATTGTTGTTCTAGTTGGTTTTAAAAGATAGAAATAATTTTACTATTTATTTAATCAAATATAATAAAACATGATAATAAAATAAACAACTAACAAGTGGTAACATAAAGTTAGGCTTCGCAAGAAAATAAATTATGGCAAGCCGGATGCTCGGAAACTTGCTTGTCCGGTTTAGAGGGAGGCTGTTTGTAATAGACAATAAGGAAAACTCATCCTATAGTTAAAACGCAAATAATTCTATAAAATATTGAAATCAAAATTTTGCAAGATAAGCGATTATATCGAATTTGATATAATTTAAAAAAATTTCATATTTTATTTCTGAATGTGAAATATAAAATATTAAGAAAATTTGTGTATTTTGTATTTGAGATTAATTTTTGAATCTAAAATTGCAAATTCTAAATTATTTAATCTACTTTAATTATTAAAAAAAATTATAAATTTAGTAATTAAGAATTTAATAGTTTTTAAATCAAAATATTAAGTACTTTGTGAAGTTTTTTATTTTTAGAATAATGTTTTTAGTTTTAATTTGATTAAATACTTCGAGATCTTTTTTGTAAATGAAATTAATTTTAAGTAAGATTAAAATATAAATAATATATTTTTCAATATAAATCAATAAAATTTCTCATTGTAAATTAAAAAAATAATTTAGATATATATTTTTTTAAATACAATGAGATTATTTATTTATTATTGGTTGTTAATAAAATAAAAGTTTATAAAGAAATATAAAAAGGTTATTAATTATGATTATTTTATCTATTGAAACTAGTTGTGATGAAACTAGTATTGCTATTACTCGGGATGGAAAAAAAGTATTAGCAAATGAAACTTTTTCACAAATTAAATGTCACCAAAAGTATGGCGGTGTAGTTCCTGAAATAGCTTCACGTAAACATTTAGAAGTTATAACATATTTTTTAAAAAAAGCTTTTATTAAGACAAAAATGAAACCAAAAGATATAGATTTAGTTGCTGTCACTCATGGTCCGGGATTAATAGGATCATTATTATTGGGAGTTAATGCCGCTAATACCTGGTCTTATATTTATCAAAAGCCTTTGATAGGTATTAATCATTTAATAGGTCATATTTATTCTGTTCAAATAGAAAATGAAATAGAATTTCCTGCTTTAGCTTTGATTGTTTCAGGAGGTCATACCGAATTACTCTATTTAAATGATCACTTTGATATACAAAAATTAGGAACTACTTTAGATGATGCTGTTGGCGAAGTTTATGATAAAATTGCTAAAAATTTAAATTTAAATTATCCAGGAGGACCTATTATAGAAAAACTTGCTCTTCAGGGTGAAGCTGTTTTTAATTTTACTTTGCCTTATGTTAAAAATAATAACCTAGATTTTAGTTTTTCAGGATTAAAAAGTCAAATTATTAATTTAATTAATAAAAATCGTCATAATATGTCAAATAAATTAATTTCTAATATATGCGCTTCTTTTCAAAAAGTAGTTATTGAAGTTTTATTAATTAAAATAAAAAGAGCTTTAAAAAAATTTCCTACTAAAAATTTAATTTTAGTAGGAGGCGTCGCTTCTAATTCAAGTTTAAAAAAACAATTTTTGCGAGAGTTTCCTAATTTAAGATTATTAATTCCAAGCTTAAATTTTTGCACAGATCAAGCCGCCATGATTGGTATTGCAGCTTATTATCAATATAAATTTCAAAAACCTACAAAATTATATAATTATGATTTAACAGGATTATCAAATTTAACTTCTTTTTTTTAAAAATTTTAAAATCATTACTTCAATTTTTTATTAAATAATATTAAAAAAAATATTTTGGTGCATATTGATATATAGGGATAGATTATTTGCGTTTTAACTATAGGATGAGTTTTCCTTATTGTCTATTACAAACAGCCTCCCTCTAAACCGGACAAGCAAGTTTCCGAGCATCCGGCTTGCCATAATTTATTTTCTTGCGAAGCCTAACTTTATGTTACCACTTGTTAGTTGTTTATTTTATTATCATGTTTTATTATATTTGATTAAATAATACTAATTATTTTTTTTGATTTGTCAATGGTACAAAAAATAATACATAATTAATTATCTAGAAATCTTGTTTGAAGGTTTTTATAGTTTTCATAATATGATTTTTGAGATATAAAATCAAAACTTTATTCCGAAAAGATTTTTTCAATAAAAAATATTAATAATTAATTTTTATTTTCTTCCTATTGTTTGATTTATTATTTGATAATTGATTTTATTTTATTTAGGAACAATTTTTAACATAAACATAATAATTCTTGGGAATAAACAATAAATTACTGACTTCTTTCGCCCTATAAAGGTTGTTAACCTTCTTCCTGAGAGAACGATTGACTTAATTATTCCAAATTAAGTTTTACTCCTCCGACTACTAAAAAGTCGCTTTATCCTTGGGCCTGATGACTTTTATCTTATTATTGATTTATCTAATAATATTTGGCCTTTAGGATTCTCCAAGTTACTCTAAATATCAACCTTGGTTCCTTAGGGGAAGTGACCGTTAAATTAACGGTGAGATTCCAGGTTTTTTGTTGATAAAATATCCAATAATCGGTTATATATTGATAGTTTCTGGACTACTCATTGATAGTAGTTTACGAGATAGGTTATACAATGTCATCTTCTTATTCTTCTTAGACCATTTCAGGTTTATCCTTAGAACCATTCGGTAGCGGTGTCATTTTAACTAACTACTTCGTCGCAACCCGCTTTTAAGAACTGCTATAATTCCTAATTGTTTCCTTTCAAGAACCATTCTTATCCTTTCAAGATTTATCGTCCTGGTGAATGGTTATTTCACTTGATATTTAGGCCTCTTTGGCGCCCAACCGAATAGGTCGATAATATGCAATCCATTCATTATTATTATTCATTACTATAAAAGGTTCTTGGGTTATAATGTGTCTTTGATCTAAATAAATACCATTTTTAATTAATTTAATGATATAATCGTTTAAAATTATTTTTTTACAATTTTGAAATAAAATTTTAATGTCTATTAAATTAGATAAAGAAATTTGATTCATTAAAGTAGCATTTTTTAGTTCGTATAAACCAATTTTAGTTCTTTTTAATTGTTTTAATGCTCCATAAGTATTCATATTTTGTCCAATATCTCTAAATACGGATAGATTAATTGCGTTTTATACAACGATTTGTATTTGTTGTTTTATTTACAATCAGCCCCCGTCCAAACCGGACAAGCAAGTTTCCCAGCATCCGGCTTTCCATAATTTACTCTCTTTCGAGAACTAATGTCTCCTCACGGTTGATTAGCTATTTATTCTTATTGTTCTTATTTTTTCTGATATCATGTATTTGTTGATTGGTTATCTGGCGATGACAATCTTTACACAATACTTTATTCATGATCCTTTGGCGATGTGTATTGCGAATTGTCCCAATATGATGAATTTGAAGTTGGGTTGTTTTGTCACAATTCTCACAACGTTCCGCTTTTAAGCGGTCAGTTAAATGATTGCGATATTGGAATATAAATCTATTAATGGTAAATCAGGGTTTCCTTTATAATTACGCATTTTTTTAATCCTATTCCAAGAGGAAACCTCCCATAGTTCGTATTGGGTTTTTTCTTTATTAAGCCCCAAGTTGAATCTATTTTATATTTCTTTCGAACTCTGGCAATTGCCGTTTCCCGTTTCCTTGCCAGCGTTTTCAAACAGCTATATTCCGCTAGATAATTTAAATGGGTTAAGACCCCCCCGAGATTGTTAACTAAACAAAAGTATTGGATAATGCCGCGGAAGATTGTTTGATAGGTTCGAATTATTTCTAATTCGTCTCCGTTTGTTAATGTTTCGTCGTGTCTCGCCTTGCCCTTTTTTAACCAACTATATTCCTCTCCATCTTCTTTAGCTTTCGTCTTGGGAATTTGGATTTGAACCTTGCCATTTAAAGAATTCTTGGTGGCTTTCTCTTGGCAAGTTTTATTGGTGGGTTTTACCTTTATCATATAAGATAGAAACCTCGTTCCTTTACTGGCTTTCACAATTTGCGATTTATTTTTGCTGATGATAAGTTTTAAATCCTGTTCTAGCCATTGCGTTACTTGGTCTTTGATTCTTTCGGCTTGGTCATATTCGCCTTTGATGCCGATGATAAAGTCATCAGCATAATGGATATCTTCAACTCTTGGTTTTGGAGAAACCGGCTTTTAACCACTTATTAATAGTTGAGAGCGTTTTATTCTTTTTGATAAACTGATTTAAGGTTCTCATCAGAATCTCATGATTGATAGTTTCAAAATAACCTTTTAAGTCAATTTTGACCAGGTAATCTATTCCTTTAAATC
>JAUZJE010000002.1:0-63664 GCA_032886695.1 'Waltheria sp.' little leaf phytoplasma | reverse complement strand
AGCTGGGAGAGCATCTGCCTTACAAGCAGGAGGTCGGGGGTTCGATCCCCTCATTCTCTACCAAACCAAAAAATTTCCATATTATAATAGATATAATAGGCTTATTATAATGGTTTATATTTGTGCCTATGTAGCTCAGTTGGTAGAGCATCTGACTGTTAATCAGAATGTCCTAGGTTCGATCCCTAGCATAGGCGCCATTAAAATTTTTAATTTTTAATATTTTATTTTCAAAAGTAGTTTGTGATATTTTTCGCATTTATTTTAGAAAAAAAGGGGATTTTCATGACTTTAAAAGTGTTTGAAACTACTTTTGAAAATAATTTACTTATTGTAGAGATTAATAAATTAGCTAAACAAGCTAATAGTTCTGTTTTAATTCGTTATAAAGATACTGTTTTATTGAGTGTTTTAGTTATCGGAAATAATGAAGTTTGTTTAGATTACTTACCTTTGATGATTTTTTATCAAGAAAAATTTTATGCAGCAGGAAAAATACCTGGAAATTTTTCAAAACGAGAAGGAAAACCTTCTGATGCAGGGATATTGAATGCTCGTTTGATAGATAGAACATTAAGACCTTTATTTAATAAAAATTTTAATAAAGAAATTCAAATCGTAAATACTATTTTAAGCAATGATGATAGTTGTAATAATGAAATTTTTGGTATTTTAGGTAGTTCTTTAGCTGCTTTAATGTCTAACGTTCCTTTTTATAAAGCCGTTTCAGCGGTTTGTGTGGGTCGAGTGAATAATCAATTTATTATTAATCCCAATCCTCAACAAAAGAATATTTCTGATTTATGGTTAGTTTTAAGTGGAACGAAAGAAAAATTAAATATGATAGAAGTTAGTTCTAAAGAAATTTCAGAAAAAGATTTAATATCAGCTATGATATTTGGTCATAATTTTATTAAAAAATTATGTATTTTTCAAGAAGAAATTATAAACAATTTAAATATCGTTAAAAATATTGATTTGACAAATAATTATGATATTAATTTATATAATAAATTTAAATTTAAATATTTTGAGATTATAAAAAATACTTTACAAACAGAAATTAATAAAAAATTCATTAAAAAAAATTTTTCAGATACAATTAATAATCTTAAAAATTTTATTTTGGAAAAATATATAGAAGATAAAGATTTTACGATTGATAATGATATATCCCAGACTTTTATAGTTAGTTGTGAAAATTATAAATTAGAAAAAATAAAAGAACAATTTATGCATCTTTTTAATGATTTATTAACTGATATAATGAGAGAAATGGTTTTGAAAGATAAACGAAGAATTGATGGACGAACTTTAAATAAAATTCGCTCTATTGAAACCGAAGTAGGTATTTTGCCACGTACTCATGGATCAGCTATTTTTTCTCGTGGTGAAACTCAAAGTTTAGCAGTTGTGACCATTGGCGCTTTAAGTGAATGTAAATTGATAGATGATCTTAGCGAAGAAGATAAAGAATCTTTTATTGTTCATTATAATTCTCCGCCTTTTGCTGTAGGTTCGATAGGTAAATATATGATGCCTTCTAGAAGAGAAATTGGGCATGGTATGTTAACTAAGAAAGCTTTATCTCATTTACTTCCCATGGAAAAAGATTTTCCTTATACTATTAGAGTAGTATCAGAAATTTTAGAGTCTAATGGTTCATCTTCGCAAGCAACTATTTGTGCAGCTTCTATGGCTTTGATGGATGCAGGAGTTCCTTTATTAAGGCCTGTAGCAGGTTTAGCAATGGGATTATTTTTTTCTAGCGAAAATGATTATGTTATTTTAAGCGATATTCAAGGATTAGAAGATCAAAAAGGTGATATGGATTTTAAAATTGCTGGAACTGTTCAAGGCATTACAGCTGCGCAAATGGATATTAAAATAGAAGGTATTAGTTTTGATATTTTACAAGAAGTTTTAGAAAAAGCTCGTTTGGGTAGAATAGAAATTTTAAAAAAAATGAATATGACTATTCAAAAGCCTAGAGAACATATGTCTGTTTATGTACCTAAAGTCAAGATGATTACTATTCCTGTAGATAAAATTCGCGATATTATTGGTGCTGGTGGTAAAATTATTAATCAAATTATTGATACTTATGATAATGTTAAAATTGATATTCAACAAAATGGTAATATATTTATTATGCATAATAGCGAAAATATTGTTAATCAAGTATCTAACTATATTTTAAATTTAGTAGATGAAATCAAAATAGGTAAAGTCTATGAAGTTACTGTTATGAAAATTTTATATGATAAAAAAAATGGTCATTCTTTTGCTGCTATAGTTCAAATTTTTCCTGGAATTGAAGGTTTTATTCATATTAGTAAATTATCAAATATTAAAGTTGAGTGCGTAGAGGATGTTGTTTCTATAGGACAAAAAGTTTTAGCTAAATGTGTTTTTATAAATGAAAAAGGTAAAATTGATTTATCTTTGGTTTGGGACAAATAATTATTTTAATAAATATTTAATTTTTAAAAAATTTGTTAAAATAATTGTTGGTAAGAGTAATGGAAGGTGATCGAAGTTAGATATTTTTAAAATTTAAAAAATTTCTAATTTAGGAAAGTCCATGTTAGCACATAGGGCGCCAAAGATGCCTAATTATCTTGTCATTTTACCAATGACCAGTGCGATAAACACAGAAAGGGTAAGAACGGTTCCCGAAGGGAAACTTTCAGGAATTACAGCAGTTCTTAAAAGCGGATTGCGACGAAGTAGTTAGTCAAGATGATACCGCCACCGAATGGTTCCAAGGAAAAGCCTGTAATGGCCTAAGAAGACAAAAGAAGATAGTAATTAACAAACTTGTTCGCAAACTACTATAAGCGAATATTCCAGAATCTATCAATTTAGTATGTGGATTGGATAGTTTATCAATTAAAACCTGGAGTCTCACCATTAAACACAATGGTTACTTCTCCTAAAGAACCAAGGTAGATATTTAGAGCAACTTGGAGAATCCTAAAACTAGGTAATTAAATTTACCAATCAGGAAATAAAAGCCCTGATCGTCAAGGATAAAGAATCTTCTTAGTAGTCGTAAGGATAAACCTAAATTTGGAATAATTTAGTTAATCGTCTTACCAAGAAGAGAGTTAATCACTCTTATAGGGCGAAAGAAGAAAGTAATTTATTGTTTATTCACTAGGGACCATGGAAGCTAGGAATGATTTTTAGTTATTAAAATCGCAAAATCTCCGGAATATGAATAAGATTCTTGACCAATCTTTACAATAAAACACCCATTAAAACAAGAATTCAAATTGGGAACGAACAACTTAACTAATACTTATCTCGCGTGTAACCAGGTTGCCACCAACAAAGGGGGGGGCAAGAACATCGGGGATAGACGGGAGTTACGGATTTAAATAAAGAATAAACATTTAACCAGTGGTGACGCGAAGTTAAACCTGGAGCAGGGATAAATTAGGGAAAGCGGTGTGCTTGGAAACTTGCTCGCACCGTTTGGACGGGGGCTATTGGTAATAGTTGATAGCTAAGCTATCAAGGAAACGCCATTAATCTATCCGTATCTTGGGAAATGTATGTAATGTTTGTGCTTAAGAAAAAAATAACTTAAGGCATTTAAATTTATTTAAATGACGGCTTTGAAGTTCTAAGAACTTATTTTATAAATTAATAAGTTTATGAATGTAAAAATAAAGTGCCACAGAGACGAATTGATTAGAAATAATCAAGTGAAACGCGGTAAACCCCTCAAGCTAGCAACCCAAAAAAAGGTAGGGGCATATAAAAGTTAATATTCCCTTTATAAGAAAAATTAATTTTTATACTATTTTAAAAATAGAGATAAATGATCACACTTATTGATTAAATAAGAACAGAACATGGCTTATGCACATTATTTTCTTATCTTAAGAATCTTTTTTTAAAAAAGATTCTTTTTTTATTTATTTATATTTATTTATAATTATTACAATTATTAATGAAAAAAAAATATAATAGTATAATAGTATAGGTTATGATTTGTAAAGTAAAAGTAGGAGTTTTAAATTATATGAATAAAGAAGATATAACGGAACAAGAAGCGATTAGAAGAATTAAGTTAGATAATTTAAAGAGAAACAATATAGAACCTTTTTGTAATAAATTTATAGAAACTAACTCAATTAATTTTTTATTGTTGAAATATAAATCTTGGACAGTTAATCAATTAGAACGAGATCAAATTTTAGTATCTGTTGCTGGTAGAATTATTTTAAAAAGGATACAAGGTAAAGCTGGTTTCGCTAATATACGTGATTTTGAATCTGATATACAAATTTATGTACGACGTGATAATATTACAGAAAAAGAGTTTCAAATTTATAGTTGGTCTGATTTAGGGGATATTATTGGTGTTACAGGTGTATTATTCAAAACTAATAAAGGGGAATTAACTATTAAAATTTTTAAATTGGTCATGTTAAGTAAAAGTTTACGACCGTTGCCTGATAAACATAAAGGTTTACAAGATAAAGAAATAATGCGTAAAAAACGTTATTTAGATTTAATTGTTAATCAGCGATCTCGTAAAACTTTCGTCGATAGATCAAAAATTATTCGTTTTCTTAGAGATTTTTTTAATAATGAAAATTTTTTAGAGGTAGAAACCGCTGTATTAAATTCTTGTGTAGGTGGCGCTAATGCTAGACCTTTTGTTACTTATCATAATAGTTTATCAACTAATTTTTATTTAAGAATTGCTACAGAAATTTCTTTAAAAAAATTAATTGTTGGTGGTATGAAAGCTATTTATGAAATAGGTAAAGTATTTCGTAATGAAGGTATTGATGCTAGTCATAATCCTGAATTTACAACTATAGAAGCTTATTTAGCTTATGCTGATATGAATATTATGATGTCTTTGGTAGAAAAATGTTTAAAAGATATTTGTTATAAACTTTTAGGCAAATTAGAATTTAATTATCAAGGGAATTTGATTAAATTTGATCATTTTTATAAATATGATATGATAGAAATTATTAAACAAAAAACTAATATTGATTTTAATGAGAATATATCTTTATCATCATGTCAAGAGTTGGCTCAAAAACATAATATTTCTTTGGAAGATTTTTATAAAAAAGGTCATATTATAGTTGCTTTTTTTGAAAAATTTGTAGAACCAAATTTGATTCAACCTACTTTTATTTTTAATTATCCTATAGAGGTAAGCCCTTTAGCTCAAGTAAATCCAAAAAATCCGCAATTAACTGAAAGATTTGAATTGTTTGTAGCTGGTAAGGAATTGGTAAATGCTTTTAGTGAGTTAAATGATCCTATTGAACAAAGAAAACGTTTTGAAGAACAAATATTGCAAAAAACATTAGGGAATAATGAAGCTCATGAATTAGATGAAGATTTTATAGAAGCTTTAGAATACGGGATGCCTCCTACTGGTGGTTTAGGTATAGGAATAGATCGTTTAATAATGCTATTAACTGATAATTCTAATATTCGTGATGTGATTTTATTTCCTCATTTAAAAAAATAATATAGAATTTATCGTAATATTATAATTCATTAATTATTAATTTATTTTTCTATTTTATTAGCAAAGGATTGATAATAATGAAAAATTTATTTTTATTTTGTAAAATAAAAAAATTATTTTTATATTTTTTACAGATTATAAGTCATTCTCAGATTTATTCTGATATTGATTATGAGAATATGGAAAATATTTATATTATTAAATTAGCTGATAAAATTATAGAAAAATTTTCATTATCAGAAATTACACTTAATATTGAATTTTTACAAGAACATTTATTATATTATCTTCAAGAACAAGAATCTTTTTTACCTACCCAAGAATATAATTTGTATATGATTATAATATTTTTGGAATCTTTTTATTTTGCTGAATTTCAAATAATAAATAATGATGAAAATACCAATATTTTGGATTTTTTTGAATCAGAATATGATAAACGAAATTTAAAAAAAATTTTGAATTAAAAATTATTAATTTTGCAATTGAGGATTTTATATTTTAAAAATTTTTAATATATAAGTTATTTTAAATTTAATATAATTTGTTATTGTAAGTAAGAGAGTGTTTTATTTTTTATGATGGGAGTTTTTTATTTACAAAGTTTTTATAGTATTAAAAAAAGTGTTCATTCTGTAGAAGATTTGGTCAAAAAAGCTTTTGAAAGTAAATATAATTTTGTTGCTTTAAGTGATTTCGAAAATTTATATGGGATGATGCAATTAATTAATTTCTGCCGCCAATATAATATTAAACCTATTATAGGTGCACAAATTTATATTTATTTTGATCTTTTGAAATATCGTAATGTTAAAATTAGCTTTTTGATTTATGCTTTTGATAATAATGGTATTAACAATTTAATTAAAATTTTAAATTTTATCGAATTAAATCATAAAATTACTTTAACAGAACTTAGAAAATTCCAAGATGGTATTTTTGGTATTTTATCTAATGTAGATTTTATTTTATGTGATATTTTAAAAGATAAAATTATAGATTTGACTAATTATGAAAATGAAAATTTTATTTTGGAAACTTTTCGATATTTTCAAATAAATATTAACCATTTATTTTTTGGATTTTCTTTGCAATCTTTTTTATTACAAGATTATGCTGGTTTTTTTTTGAAGATAGTTAAAAAATTAAATTTAAAAGTAGTTTTAGTTAATAAGACTAATTATTTGTCTTCAGAAGAAAAATTAATTTATGAATATTTATGTAAAATAAATAATTATCAAAATGATAATCGAAAATTTATTAATTTTAATCAGATTAATGAACAAATGGAGTTAGATGTTAAATTTATCGATCAAAAAAAAATTCAAGAACGTTATCAATTTTATAATCTTAATGATTACGAATTATTTCTCGATTTAGAAACATTTTTATCAACGATTAAATATAATTTTGTTTTTCCTTCGGCTGTATGTTCATTTAAAAATGATTTATCTTGTGATAAGTTTGAATATTTACAAACAAAAGCTAATATTTTTTTAACAAGTTATTTACAAAAAAATATAAATTTAGAAAAACATATTTTTTATATTCGACAATTACAAAAAGAATTACTGTTAATTAATCAAATGAATTATGTTGATTATTTTTTGATTGTTTTTGATTTAATACAATATGCTAAAAATAAAAAAATTTTAATAGGTCCCGGAAGAGGTTCTTCGGTTGGTTCTTTGTTATGTTTTTGTTTAGGAATTACTGAGATTGATCCTTTGAAATACAATTTAATTTTTGAGAGATTTTTAAATTTTAAAAGAACTACTGTTCCTGATATCGATATAGATGTTCCTGACAATCAAGTTGTTACACTAATGCAATATCTTGTAGATAAATATGGAACGGAACATATTGCTAATTTAATTACTTTTCAAAAATATTCCGAAGATTTGTTTCGTATAGATTTAAAGTTTCTTCAGCAAAATGGTCTCGAAATTGATATAAAGTCAATTTGTTCTGAATTTTCATCTATTATTAAAGGAATTCCTAGGTTAGTTGGTACTCATCCTTCAGGAGTAGTTCTTACTAAAGCAGATTTGCCTCAACATTTACCTATTCAAAAAAATTCTAATAATTCTGTGATATTATATCGTTTGCAATTTGATCATAAACAGTTAGAAAAATTAGGTTTTATTAAATTAGATTTGTTAAAGTTACGAAATCTTTTTTTAATTAATAAAATTTTAAATTTGATAGAAAAAAAAGGCAAAATTAAAATTAATTTAGCTAATATATCGTTCAACGATGTTAATACTTATGATATATTGCAACGAGGAGATACAAAATATATTTTTCAATTAGAATCTGTTTCTGCTATAAAAGTGATAAAACTTATTAAACCTAAAACATTTGAAGATTTAATTGTTGTTTTATCTTTTAATAGACCTGGTGCTATAAAATTTGTAGATCTTTATATAAATAATAGAATTAATAAAAAAGTAAATTTTACTGGTATAGATGTTGTAGACAATATATTACGTGATACTTATGGTATTGTTTTATATCAAGAACAAATAATGAGAATAGCTTCAGAATTTTCAGGTTATGATTTAGGTCAAGCAGATTTATTTATGAGACAAATTATGGCTAAATCTTCTAAAGATAGTAATGTTAATTTAAAAAAAAGATTTATGGATCAAAGTGTTCTATATCGAAGAACAGCAGAATCAGCTAGTCAAGTTTATGATTATATTTCAAAATTTTCTAATTATATTTTTAATAAAAGTCACGGTGCAGCTTATGCTTTGATTAGTTACAGAATGGCTTATTTGAAAGCTAATTATTTGCTTTATTTTGGAATGGTTTATTTAGAAGAAGATCCCTATGATTATGTAACCATTCAACAATGGTTATTACAAATAAAAAAATATATAAAAATTAAAAAACCTAATATTTTATATAGTAATGTTAGTAGTTGTCGAATTTCGGATGATAAACTTTTTTTACCTCTAAATTTTATTAAAGATATAAATTTAGAAATGTGTAAGATTCTGATACAAGAACGTTCTATAAAAAAATTTGAAAATTTTTATGATTTTAAAATTAGATTAAGGGAAGTTTTAAATAAGGAATTATTACAAAAATTGATTTTTGCTGGAGCATTAGATAATGTATTCGATTTAACTCGTGTACAAATGCTTCAAGATTGTGATTTGGATTATATAGAACATAGTCAATATTTAACTAATTTTTGTAAAAAAAAATTGAAAGATAATGAGCATACTCAAGATATTTTAAATTATAATTTTCAAAATTCTTTTCAATTAAAATTAGATATGATAGATGAATAATAATTTTAGCAAACAGGAGGTAATAATCAATTTTGTTTAATAATAAGTGTAATTTTGTTTGGGAATATTTAATAGATAGTAAATTTTGGCAAAAAAAATGGGTTATTATTTTATTTTATATCTTAAATATTTTAAGTTTTTTATTAATTATTTCTTGGAAGTTAAATAATAGAACTGTTTACATAAATAATCAAATTAATTTTTTTAATGTTTTTGATAGTCATCAAATATATCAATATCAAATTAATGATCCTCAAGAATTAGAAGAAACTATTATTTATTTAAAATCTATGTTCATTTTTATTATTCAGGGCATTTTTGTTTTTAGTTCGAAAAAAGGATTTTTAGGAATTACTTTAGGTACTTTTATAGGAGCATTTGTAGGTTTAGGATTAGCCATGGTTTATCCATCAATTATTTATTTATTAGAATTAATTTATAAAGGGATTTTTAAAATTTAAAGGAAATAATATTTAAATTACAATAGTTTAAGAAATTTATTTGTAATTAATATTTTTTATGTTTATGCGCTTATCTAATAATTTTATATTACGTAAAGTTGTCTTAGTAAGTTATTTTCTTTCTTTAGTGATTTTTATAGATTTATTTAGCAAATTTTTAACTCCTTTTTTACATTTACCTTTAGGTGGTCAAATATTTAAATTTTCTTTGGTGATTTTCTGTTTATCAGGTATTTATAATAATTTTTTAACACATTTATTAATTTGTGGTTTGTATGTAGTTTTTCATTTAATAAAAAGTTATAATTTTTTATTATCTTTAAATCAATTATTTTTATTTACTAGAATTCAATTATTTTTATCTTGTATTTTTGATTATATTTTACCTGATTTATTATTGAGTTTAGTGGGGGTTTTTATTAATAAGAAAAAATTTATTACTGATAATAAAAAAAATATTTTTTTGGGTTTATTATTAGTATATTTTTTGAGAAGTTGTTGTTTTTTTATTTCGAGTTATTGGATTTACGCTCATATGCAATTATCTTTAGTTAATGTTTGGTATAATTGGTTATTTAATTTATTACATTTTCAAAATTTAAATGAAAAAATATGGTTAATTTGTTTTACTTATTGTTTCATTGTTTTTATTGTTAATTTTATTTTAAGCAATATCTTGTTGTTTTTAATATTATCCAAAATTACTTCTTTTTTTGATAAATATTTATAAAATTTTCTTTTTTAATGTTAAAATAATTAGTATAGTTAAGTTAGATTTCTTTTATTATTTATGTTATTAATTGATTTTTAGTGTTAATTAATTTTTTTGATTTAATTTAATCAAATTTATATTGAAGAGGTGATGAAATTATTTGTTATTATCAAATGCCGCGAATTGTTCATGAAGAAGACATCAATGAAATTGCATCTATTAAACAATTATTATTTCGAAATGGTTTAATAAATGATTTAGTTCATGAATATGTTATAATTAAAAACTTAAATGATAAATTAATTGGAGTGGGCGCCAAAGAGGCCTAAATTTCGTGCTATTTAACCAATAGCCAGGGCTGATAAACCCTGAAAGGAGATGGTCGGTCGGGCAGACGAAAGAATGTCAGATTATAGCAGACCATAAAAGCGGGTTGCGACCAAAGCAAATTAGTCAAAAAGACTTCGCCACCGAATAATTCTATGGAGAAGCCTGCAATGGCCTAAGAAGGAAAATTGAGGTCATGATAAGACCTGTTCCGGAAGTTGCTTACACGGACATTCTAGAGACTACTAGTATATTACTCCGGTATTGAGTAGTTTATCAAATAAGAAAACCTGGAATCAGCCTCTCAAAAAAAAGAGGATACTTCCCCTAAAGAATTAAGGTAGAAATTTAGCGTAACTTGGAGAATCCTAAAACTAAGTAATTAAATTTATTAATTCAGAAATAAAAGTCTGGATGGTTAAGGATAAAGAATCTTCTTAGTAGTCGTAAGGGTAAACCTAAATCTGGAATAATTTAGTTAATCGTCTTACCCAGAAGAGAGTTAATCACTCTTATAGGGCGAAAGAAGAAAGTAATTTATTGTTTATTCATTAGGACCGCGTCAGCTAGGAATGATTTTAAGTTAAACTTTCACGGACTATGAATAAGATTCTTGACCAATCTTTAAAATTATCGAATATAGCTCTCGGGTTTGATCAGGTTGCCGCCAATAATGGGGTAGAAATACCCGAAATAGACGGGAAAATAATAAATGATATGAACTTAAACAAATTAGAGAAATATCACCAAAAATACGTTTATCATCAAGATAATCCGAAATCGGTCAAAATTAGTTAACATTCCGAAAGGGAAGGATAAAATCAGACTACTCGGAATCCCTAACATCTAAAATAAAAGCATCCAAAAATCTTTGGAACAATTATTAACTTCCTAATTTGAAAATATCTTTTCGGAGTGGAGTTTTGGATTTAGTTTCAAGAAATCCAGATTAGACGCAATCAAACGGATAGAAATGATATCCTCCATAAGTACATCTGTAAGGAACAAGTGCTCAAAACCATCCAAAGAATGGCTAAGAGCTAATATCATGGATAAATAATGACAATACAAATCAATGTCAGGATCTCCCTAAAGAGGAATCATCTCCCTGCTGCTCATTAATATCTATTTAGATTATCATAACATATAAAATAATTTATCCTAGTAATTATCCAATATTTCTATATGGTGAAGAACTTGAGTTAACTAATGTACCTAAACTATATCTCTGAATACAGTTGCTTAAAGATACTAGCGAACAAATAAAAAACCTCCATCGCTAAAGTCTGAATGAAACTAAACTATCCGTCAGGATGGGGAATAAAATATAACGTACAACTCTGAAAGACAAAAATGGAATCATGGGACAATTTCTCCTGGGAAATAATAAAGAGAATGAGAAATTATCAAGGTGAAATAACCGAAATAGTTATTAATCCCCATCTCTTCAAAAGACGAACCAGATTAACTAATAGGCTAACGGCACAAAAATGTGAAGTTTTCCAATTAGAAAATCAACCCCTTGAAATAAGTCACCATGTCGGAACCTAATTTGAGAAGCATGATGAACAAAAGAACCATTGTCCTTTGTCAGGCTCGTCATCAGAAGCGGACCAACCAACAAATAAGGGATATGAGAATATTTAAAAAGATTAAAAGGTCAAGAATAAACATTTAATCAGTGGTGACACGAAGTTAAACCCGGAACAGGGATAAATTAGGGAAAGCGGTGTGCTTGGAAACTTGCTCGCATCGTTTGGACGGGGGCTGTTGGTAATAGTTGATAGCTATCAACGAAACGCCAATAATCTATCTGTATAGTTGGTCGATATTATAATAATATCAGATGTTTATCGATTGATCCTGAATATCAAGGTTACAATTTGGCTAATTTATTAATTAGTTTTATTATTAAAAGAATTTATGAAGAAAATTTTAATGAAATTTTTGTTTTTACAAAACCTATAAATTTTACTATTTTTAAAAAATTAGGTTTTAAACTGATTTATTGCGATAAAGACTTTGGTTTTTTTACCAATAGATATGATTATTTTGAAGAATATTTGGTTTATTTATCAGAAATACACAAAAAAAATAATTTATCTAATTCGAACAATATATCTGCTATCATTATGAATGCTAATCCTTTTACCAAAGGTCATCACTATTTAGTTAAAACAGCATCTAATAATAGTGATTTTGTTTATATTATTATGGTTAAAGAAGATATATCTTTATTTTCTTATGAACAACGTAAAGAAATGGTGAAATTAGCTACAAAAGACATACCAAATGTTTTTGTTGTAGAAGGTAGTAATTATTTAGTTTCTAGAAATGTTTTTCCTTCTTATTTTTTGTCATCTCCTGAACAAGTAATTCGTTCTCAAATTATTTTAGACACAAATATTTTTACTAATTATATAGCTTGTAAATTAGCTATTAAAACACGTTATGTAGGGGAAGAACCTTTTTCTTATACTACTAATTTATATAATACAATAATGAAAGAAATTTTGTTTAAATCTTCAATAGAATTAGTTATTTTGCCTCGATTAATCGAAGATTTTAAACCTATTTCAGCAACACAAGTTCGTAAGTTGTTTATTCAGGGAAATTTTAAAGATATGAAAAAATTAGTCCCTATAACTACTTTAAAATTTTTGCAAAAATTAAATTATAAAAAATATGCTCAAAACCCGGAAATTTCTAAATTGATTGATAAAAGTTTTTAACTTTTCTGGATTAAAGTATTTTAGTTAGTTACAAATTAAACAAGTTAAAGTGAGTTATTATTTTAAGCATATACTTTTGTATTTTTTTAAACATAAAGGAATTATCGAATATATTATGGTATCCAATAAAAATCAAATGGACAAAAATCTTTATCAAGTAATTTTATTTTATAATTATAATTATATTAAAAATCCTCAAATTTTATGTAATCTTCATAAAACATTTTGTATTAAAAATAAATTATTAGGTAGAATTATTATTTCTGAAGAAGGTATTAATGGCACTTTGTCAGGATTAACAATAGATATTAATTCTTATATGCGATTTTTATTACAAGATTCTTGTTTTGCTAATACTGCGTTTAAAATAGATTCAGTTAATGGTCATGTCTTTCCTAAACTTTCAGTAAAATATAAAAAAGAAATAGTATCTTTAAAGTTAAAAAATGATATTTTTCCTAAAAATAGTTGTTATTTAGAACCTAAAGAATTTTATAATTTATCTCAAAAATCTGATATTATTTTATTAGATGCTCGTAATAATTATGAAACAAAGTTAGGACATTTTTTAAATGCTATTTTACCTGATATTAATAATTTTCGAGAATTACCTGCTTGGATAGATAAAAATTTAGATTTTTTTAAAAATAAAAAGGTTTTAACTTATTGTACTGGAGGGGTAAGATGCGAAAAATTATCTATTTATTTAAAAAATAAAGGGATATCTGAAGTTTTTCAATTAAAAGGGGGAATTATTAATTATAGTCAAGATGAAACACTTCAGGGCGAAAGATTCCAAGGTAGTCTTTATGTTTTTGATAAAAGAATTGTTGTTCAAGCGAATAAAAAAAAACATACTATTATAGGAAAAGATTTTTTCGATCAGACTCCTTGTGAAAGATATATTAATTGTGCTAATCCTGAATGTAATAAACAAATTTTATGTAGTTTAGCTAATGAAATAAAATATTCAGGTAGTTGTTGTCTTCGTTGTAGACGGCATGTTAATAATCGTTTTAATCATGAAAATTATAAAAAATCTATTAATTAGAATAGAAATGGTGTAATTTGCTGATTAAAAAAGATGTGATTATTTATATAAATTATGTTAAATTATTTAAAATAATAATATATTATTTTGGTTAAGATTAATTGTAAGAGAAAGAAAGAGGTTTATTTATGGATAAATTTGCTATTGTGGCTAATGGTAATAAACAATTCCAAGTTACTTTAAATCAAGAAATTTTTACAGATAAATTATTATTACAACCTGAAGAAGTTTATGTTTTTCGTAAGGTTTTAGCTATCTATTCAGAAGGTAATTCTATTTTGGGAAATCCTTGTATTGAAGGAGCTACGGTAGAAGCTAAAGTTCTTAAGCAAGGTAAATCAAAAAAAATTATTGTAGCAACTTATAAAAGACGTAAAAAGTATCGTTGCAAAAAAGGACATAGACAGTTATATACGAAACTTTTAATTACTAATATTAATTTACCTAAATAATGATTGAATGTTTTATAAAATATAATAACGAAAGTATTACTTCTATTATTGTTAAAGGTCATGCTCAATATTCTTGTTCAAATGATATAGTGTGTTCTTCAGTATCTACTGCTATAATAGTGACTATTAATGCTATTGAATTGTTAGACTTAAGTAATAAAATTAGTTTTAAATTAAAAAAAGGTTATTTTAAATTAATTTTATTAGAATCTAATTTAATAGTGAATAAATTATTAAAAAATTTTAAATATACTTTAAAAGATTTAAGTCGACAATATCCGAATTATTTAAAAATTAAATTAATTAAATAAAAGATTTCAGTCGACAATATCCAAATTGTTTAAAATTTAAAAATTAAATTAATTAAAAATACAAATTAAAAGAGGTTAATTATGTTTAAGTTAGATATTCAATTATTTGCGACTAAAAAAGGAGTTAGTTCTACACGCAATGGGCGCGATTCTCACTCTAAATCTTTAGGCGCTAAATTATCAGATGGTCAATATACAAATGCCGGATCTATTATTTATCGTCAAAGAGGAACTAAAGTTATGCCGGGTAAAAACGTTGGTCTTGGTAAAGATGATACTTTATTTGCTCTTATTAATGGTTTTGTTAAATTTGAAAAAATTCGTATTAATAAAAAACAAAAAACTTGTGCTTCAGTTTATAATAGTATTTTGCGAAAATAATTATTTTAATTTTTTAAATAAGTATTTTTAAAATAAAAGATTTTAAATAATATTTAAAGTATTTTTATATTTAATATTTATTTTTTTAATAAGAACTGATTTGGTTTAGAAACGAGTTTTAATTAAATTAAAAAAAATTTATTTTTCAAAAATAAAAAATATTGTAATGTTAGTGAATGTTTAAATTGGTTAATTATAATTTAGAGAATATTATTGGTTATATGCTATAAAAAATAAAAATTTATTGCTGAATTAAACGGATAATTTATCTAAATAAATTAATTTAGGGAATTATATGAATTTTATTGATGAAGTTATAAATTACGTTAAAGCTGGTGACGGAGGATGTGGTAAGGTAGCTTTTAGAAGAGAAAAATATGTTCCTTACGGAGGACCTTCAGGGGGAAACGGAGGTAATGGAGGATCTGTAATTTTTGTAGGTGTTTCAGGAGAAAATAATTTATTTAAACTTAAGTATCGTAAAAAAATTAAAGCTTTAAATGGTTATAATGGTGAAAATAAAAATAAAAACGGAGCTAATGCTCCTGATTTGTTTATAGAAGTTCCTTTAGGTGTTTTAATTTATAATCATAAAGATAATCAATTAATTGGAGAAATTTTGGAAGCCGGAGAACGTTTAATAATTGCTCGAGGTGGTAAAGGCGGTAAGGGTAATTTTGCTTTGGCTAATCATTTAAATTCGGCTCCGTCTTATGCTGAAAAAGGCGATTTAGGAGAAAGTTTAATTATTAGAACAGAATTAAAAATGTTAGCAGATGTCGGTTTATTAGGTTTTCCTAACGTAGGTAAATCATCTTTGTTAGCCGCTTTATCTAATGCTAAGCCAAAAATTTCTTCTTATCCTTTTACTACTTTAACTCCTTGTTTAGGAATGGTTTTTGATAAAAAATTAAATTTTGTGATTGCTGATATTCCCGGTTTAATCGAAAATGCTTCTTTAGGACGTGGCCAGGGTATTAATTTTTTAAAACATATCGAAAGATGTAAATTGTTATTACATATATGTGATGCTTCAAATGATGATATTTATTTAAATTATTTATTATTAAATGAAGAATTAAAAAAATATAATATTAATATGTTAAAAAAACCTCAAATAATAGTTGTTAATAAAAGAGATTTACCTTGTTTTCAAAAAAATTTTCTTATTTTAACAAATAAAATAAAAGATAAGATTATTATACCTATTTCTGTTATCAATTATTTAGGTTTAACAGAGTTAAAAAAAATTATTATAGAATATTTGCAAAAAAATGATTTGTATAATGATTTAATTGTTAATGATATTAAAGATAAAAAGATTTTTACTCTTAATGAATCAGTTAAGTTTATCATCTCCAAAGAAAGTAATGGTTGTTATGTAGTTGCTGGAGATTATATTGAAAAATTATTTCATAGAACTGATTTTAGTAATCACGAATCAATTAGTCATTTTTCTTATATTTTGAAAAAAATAGGAGTTGAAGAAGAATTAAAAAAAAGAGGAATGAAATCATGTGATCAAGTAAAAATTTGTAATTGTGTTTTTGAATTTGTAAATGAGGAAAATTTTTAAATAAATAACACATTTATAAAGTCAAAAAAGGAAAATTATATATATGAAAAAACTAAAATTATCATCTTTAGAGTCAATAGTTTTTTTAGCCTGTTTATCTTCTTTGTCTCTTGTTTTAGATTTGATTTTCCAAAAGTTATTTGTTTCTTATTCTTTATTACGTTTTTGGAATTCTATCATTTGGTTAGATTGTTTTAAATTAATACCTTTATTTTTTATCCCCTTATTTAATTGTAGTTATTTTTGGTCTTTTGTTTCTATTTCTTTTATAGAAATTCTGGGTTTTTGTTTTAGAGGTACTATTTATCCATATAATCCATTATTAACTTTATTTTATGGATTTTGTTTAGGTATTTTACCTATTTTTTTACTATCGAAACATTTTGATTCATTTTTTTCTGTTTATTGGCGAGTAACTTTAATTTGTTGTTTATATTTTATAACAACAATTTTGTTAAATCTTTTTTTTTTAGATTGTATTTTTTATAACAAAAATTATGATTATTTCAATACTTTTTCTTTTTATCATAAATTTTTAAAAAGATTTGCATATCCTTGGATTTATATTCGTTTTTTATCGGTTTTTTTCTTTTCTGGATTTTTAACTTATATTTATTTAAAGATATATCGACAATTTTTATCTTTTTATCTTATAAATCATACTAAAATATAATTAATTTCAAGTTTTAAATTATAAAAAGTTATTTTTATTAACGGAAATATTGAATAGTTTTAGGTTTGTGTTTTTGAATATTTTGAAATTTTTTGTAATAAAATTTTTGTTACATCATTGATAGACATATTGTCATCATCAATACGAATTTCTAAAAGTTTATTTTTATTACGATATTGTTCTATTAAAGGATAAGTTTCTTTTTGATAAATTGAGAAACGTTCATTAAAAGTTATTAAATTATCATCTTTTCTTTGAATTAAAACATTATTATCTTTATCGCATATTCCGTTTTTGTTAGGTTTTTTAGTTTCTAAATGATAAATTTCTCTACATTTTGGGCATATTCGTCTACCTAAAATTCTTTTTTGTAAAATTTTGATATCAGAGTTAAAATAAATTACTTTTGTCAAAATAATATTTTTTTGTTGAAATAATTTATCCAAAAACATAGCTTGTATTGAATTTCTAGGAAAGCCATCCAAAATAAAACCTTTCTTATTTTGTTCTTTTAATAATTGTTCTTCAATCATAGCATTTGTAATGTGATTGGGAACTAAAAAACCTTTTTCTATATAGGAATTGGCTAATTTTCCTAAATCAGTATTTAATTGTAAATTTTTTCTGAAAATATCTCCTGTTGAAATATGTGGAATATTAAAATATTTAGATAAAATTATCGCTTGTGTTCCTTTGCCAGTAGCAGGCGGTCCTATTAATATTAGATTCATTCTATAACCTTTCTTGTTTGGATAGAATTTAATTAGGGAATTATCTCTTGAAATCCAGTTTTAATATTTAACATAATATAAAAGTTTGTATTTCTATTGAATTTAAAAAAAGACGCTAATATGAAGTTCGATTAATTTTCTTAAATTAAATTATTTCAGTATCGAATAATGTGCTTATTGAGGTTTTTAATATATTATTTTTAAATTTTATAAAATTTATAATTAAAATTGAAAATGATAAACACTAAGTATTTATATCACATAAATTTACTAATTTCAATAACATTAATATTTTATATCCGATAGATTTTTTAAATTTTTATATTCATTAATTTAAATTTAATTATTTACTTGACTATCTTTTGGTTTTATCATAAAATATATGATATATAGTGTTGTATTGATTAATCTATATGTACTTTATCGTTTTCAAATATTAAATAAAAAATAAAATTTCACTTATAAGTGAATTAAAAAGGAGCATTGTGGATGTCTACCGCGAAACCGATTTGGAAAAAGTCACGTTTTTTGAATTTTTCTTTAACCGGAACAGGAAAAGAATTATTAAATAAAAAAGATCATTTTAATTTAAGTAAAAATAAAAAACGAAAAAATAAATTAAGTGATTATGGACTTCAGTTACAAGAAAAACAAAAAGTTCGTTTTACTTATTGTATGTCTGAAAAACAATTTAAGCGTTTTTTTGTTAATGCAGCCAAATTTAAAGGTTCTCATGGGGAAAACTTTTTGATATCCTTAGAATCTCGTTTAGATAGAATTGTGAATTTATTAGGTTTTTCTAAAACTATTTTACAAGCAAGACAATTAATTTCTCATGGTCATGTTTTAGTAGATGGCAAAAAAGTTGATATTAGTTCTTATGTTGTTAAACCAGGACAAAAAATAACTTTAAAAGAAAAAGCAAAACAAATGAAAATAGTTTCTTATTGTTTGGAAACATCCAAAAATAATAAAGTAGATTATGTTGTTTTAGATAAAAATTCTTTAATAGGTAGTTATATCCGATATCCTTATAGAAATGAGTTTTTAACAGATATTAATGAGCAATTAATTGTGGAATATTATAATAGATAAAATTTCTTTTTATTAAGAAACGATAATAAAATGATAATAAAGAAATTTTTGGGTATTAATATTAAAAAATTTACTTTATTTAGGGAGTTGTATAATCAAAATGAAGTTGCCTTTTAGAAAAAGTTTTTTTTCTAACATTAATTTTCTTAAGAATGTTAGTCGCCAAGATATCCATGAACTTTTAGCATATTTATCTTCTAGTCTTAGTGGTTTATCTTTGGATGAAATTGATGAAAGAAAGAAAAATTCTAATGTTAATGTTTTAAATAAAAAAAAAATTATTATTTTATCAAAATTATAAGAGTTTTATTAAATCCTTTTAATTTTATCTTATTATTTTTATTAATTTTTTATTTTCTTAAAGATATTTATTTAGCAGATCCCAAAGTTAGGGACTATGCCACTTGTTTTATTGTATCTTTTATTTTAGTAGTTTCCAATTTTATGCATTGGTTACAAGAAGCTAGATTTTCTAGTGTAATAGATAAACTTAAAAAAATTGTTTCTTTAACGGCATCTGTAAAAAGATCTGACCAAATTTTCAAAATACCTTTAAACGAATTATTAGTTGGGGATATAGTTTTATTATCGGCTGGTGATATCATTCCAGCAGATATTAGACTATTAGAGACTAAAGATTTTTTTGTTAAAGAAACAACTTTTACAGGGGAATCGGATGCGGTAGAAAAAAATGCTTTTTCTCAAACAGAATCAAATGATATTTTAAAAGATCCTAGATTAGTTTTTATGGGTACTAATGTGGTTTCAGGTTATGCTGTTGGAATTGTAGTTTTGACAGGATTAAATACTTATTTAGGTCATATTCATCAATCTTTAGATAAAGATAAAACGTATTCTTCTTTAAAGCAAGGTATCAATTCTATTGTTAAAATATTAATTAGTTGTATTTTGATTTTATTTCCTTTAATTTTTGTTTTAAATTGGTATAAGTGTACAGAAAAATTTATTTTTTGGAATGTTTTTGCTTTTGCTTTGAGTATAATTTTAGGCATTACTCCTGAAATGTTACCTTTGATTGTAACAACTTCTTTTATGAGAGGGGTTGCTGTTCTTTCTAAATATAACGTTATTGTAAAAAATTTATATTCTATGCAAGATTTTGGGGCTATAGATATTTTATTCACTGACAAAACAGGAACTTTAACAGAAGATAGTGTTTCTATTGACAATTTTTTAGATATTTATAATAAAAGTAATTTTAAAATTTTACAATATGCTTATTTAAATAGTTATTTTCAGACAGGTTTAAAAAACGTTATAGATAAAGCAATTATTGATAAAATGCATAATAATTGTCATTTTGATTCTATGTTAGCGCAAAATTTTGTTAAAATTGATGAAATTCCTTTTGATTTTAAACGTCGCATTATGACTATTTCGCTTCATAATATTCATGAGGATTATGATTTAATCATTACTAAAGGAGCGATTGAAGAAATATTAAATATTTGTAATTATGCCGAATATTTTGATCCGAAAACAAATCAATCTCAAATATTAAATATTGATAAATCTCAAATTTTAAATTATGTTATTCATTATAATCAATTAGGATTTCGCGTAATTGGGGTCGCTTATAAATTAATTCGAAAAAATCAACATTTGATATTTAATAATGATAAAAAAATAGAAAATAATATGATTATATTAGGTTTTTTAATTTTATTAGATCCTCCTAAAATTAGTTCTGCAGATGCTGTTTTAGCTTTAAAAAGTTGCGGCGTAGATGTTAAAATTTTAACTGGTGATAATGAGATTTTATCAAAAATTATTGCTAGTAAAGTTAATATTGATTCTACAAAATGTTTATTAGGTTCTAATTTGATTGAAATGAGCGATGAAGAAATTTATAAACAAGCTCATTATACTAGTATTTTTGCTAAATTATATCCAGAACAAAAGGCTAGAATTATTAATATTTTTCGTAAAAAAGGACATATTGTAGGTTTCATAGGAGATGGTATTAATGATGCTATTGCTATGAAAAACGCAGATTTATCTATTACTGTTGATTCGGGCGCTGAAGTTGCTAAAGAATCAGCAGATGTTATTTTATTGAATAAAAATTTAACTGTACTAAAAGATGCCATTTTAGAGGGTCGAAAAAATTATATTAATATGTTGAAATATATTAAATTCACTTTAGCTTCTAATTTTGGTAATATTTTAAGTATTTTATTAGCTTCTTATTATTTACCTTTTATTCCTTTTATGCCTATTCAGATTTTATGTTTAAATTTAATTTATGATTTATCTTGTTTAGTTTTACCTTTTGATGAAGTAGAATCTATTTATTTGCAAAAAAAATCTTGTTGGAATAGCCGTAATATTTGTTTTTTTATGATTTCCTTCGGAATATTAACTTTTATTTTTGATATTTTATTTTGTTCTAGTTTATTATGGAATTATGGAATTTTTTCCTTTCATGATTGGAATTGTGATAAAATTAATTTATTTAGATCAGGATGGTTTATTTTTTCAATTTGGACTCAATTTTTAACTATTTTTTATCTTAGAACTCCTAATTGTTTGAAAAATTTGAAAAAAACTATTTATATATTTATATTACCTTTTATAGCTGGAGTTTTAGCTTCTTATTTACCTTGTATAAATTTTTTATCAAAAATATTATATTTTCATAATCCTTTTGATAAAAATTATATTTTTATTTTGTTAAGCTTTTTATGTTTGTATTGTTTATGTTTATTTTTGATTAAAAAATTATTTATTATAAATAAACGTGATCTTTTGTGAGATTATATTATTGTTGATCGAATGGATAGGTGCGTTTAATGATTTATTGGCAAGATATTTTAAATATATTATTATTTTTGACGATTATTTTAATATTATTTTATATTTCTTTGAATATTTTTTTTAGTAAACATGAAGTTATTAAGGTAGTTTATTGTTTTTTTTTAGGAATTTTATTTGTTTATTGTTTGAAATTTTTTTTGGAAAAATATAATTATTTTGAACCAATTAGAAATTTTTTAGAAAAAATTAATATTTATAATGTGATATTAAATTTTGTTATGATAGCACCTATTATTATTAAAGCTCCTTATTTGCGTTTTTATATGCAAAATTGGTCTGGTTTTTGGAATCGCAAAAAAATGATAGTTATGGGTAATAAAAATACACAAAATCAAATTTTAAAAGCTGTTTGGTTTATGTCAGAAAAAAAAATAGGTTCTTTAATTACTATCGAAAAATATAATACCTTAGAACAATTTGCTCAAAAATCTATTTTTATTGATGCTAATGTTTCTTATGAATTGTTAATCAATATTTTTATACCTAATACTCCTTTACATGATGGTGCCGTTATTATTCGTGGTAATAAAATTTTATCTGCTGGAGCTTATTTTATGTTATCTGAAAATCAACATTTTGAAAAAATTACAGGTTCTCGACATCGAGCTGCTTTAGGCATTAGCGAACATACTGATAGTATGACTATTATAGTTTCTGAAGAAACAGGCGACATTTCTATTGCTGTAGATGGTATTATGTTGTTAATGAATGAACGTACTAAATTTGAAGAATATTTAACTATGTTTATGGGTTAATTATAGATAAATTTGTTTATGAATCATAAATTTAATTAAATTATTATAATAGAAAATTTTGATTATTTTATAAATTATAATTAGTATTTTTTTTATTATTTTTGATATAATTTTTAAAATACTAATGTATTTGATGTTTTATGTTTTTTAAAATAAATTTAGATATATGGAGTTAATAGTGTTCAATAAAATTCAAAAAATAATTTCAGAACAATTATCATTGTCTGAAGATCTAATCCAATTAGATACAAAATTAAAGGAAGATTTAGCGATGGATTCTATTGATGCTGTCAATTTGACTATTCAATTAGAAAAAAATTTTAATATTAAAATTAGTGATGAACAATTACAACAATTTAAATCAGTAAAAGATATTGTAGTTTATATTGAAGCTCATGATTCTGGAAAAACAGAATAAAATTAAACTGTTTAATCGAAAAAAATTGGAGTTAAAAAAGTTTTTTATGTTAATTTATGATTTTCGTAGTATAGAAGCTAAATGGCAATTACATTGGGAACAACAACAAACATTTAAAACCGAACTTGATTATAATAAGAAAAAATTTTATTGTTTAGATATGTTTCCGTATCCTTCTGCTCAAGGATTGCATGTTGGACATTTAGAAGGTTATTCTGCTAGTGATATTATTAATAGATTTTTTCGAATGCAAGGGTTTAATGTTTTACATCCTTTTGGATGGGATTCTTTTGGTTTGCCTACAGAGCGTTATGCTTCGCAAACAGGTCAACATCCTTCTTATGTAACTTATCAGAATATTAAAAACTTTAAAAAACAAATAAAATTGCTCGGAAAAGGTATTGATTGGAGTAGAGAATTAGCGACTTCTGATTCTTATTACTATAAATGGACTCAATGGATTTTTAAAAAACTTTATCAAGAAGGATTAGCTGTTTTGCAAGATGTTGAGGTAAATTTTTGTCCTCAATTAAGTACAGTGTTAGCGAATGAAGAGGTTATTTCTACTTCTGAAGGTATTATATCAGAACGTGGTGGTTATCCTGTTTTTAAACGTAAAATGAAACAATGGATTTTAAAAATTACTAAATATGCGGATAGACTTTTGAATGATTTGTCATTATTAGATTGGCCAGAGTCTATTAAGGAAATGCAAATTAAATGGATTGGCAAAACACCAGGTTTTATTTTTTATTTTATTTTATCGGTTGATAATAAACAAATTTTGTCTGTTTTCACTACTATGCCTCAAACAATTTTCGGAGTTAGTGCTTTAATTTTGGCTCCTGAACATCCTTTAATATCAAGTTTGACTACTTCTGAAAATCAACAATTAGTTGATAATTATTTACACAAAACTCAACGCAAGAGCAATTTAGAAAGAGATATTAATAGAGAAATTACGGGAGTTTTTACGGGTAGTTATGCTATTAACCCTTGTAATAATCAAAAAATTCCTATTTGGATTTCAGATTATGTTTTTATGCATTATGGTACAGGAGCATTAATGTTAGTTCCTTTATATAATCAAAAAGATTTTATTTTTGCTCAAAAATATAATTTGAATAAATATATTATTAAATATTGCGGTCCTAATTGCAATTTATATTCGAAAAAAGAACAAATTAAAAAACCATGTTTACAAAAAAGCGGTAATTTTATTAATAGTGATTTTTTAAATGGTTTAGATGAATTATCTGCTAAAGAAAAAATTATAAATTTATCTATTAAAAATAAATGGGGCAAATTATTTAATACTTATAAAATTCATGATTGGTTATATTCTCGTCAAATTTATTGGGGAGAACCTTTTCCTGTTTATTATGATGAAAATAATAAAATTTATTTAATGTCTGATGATGAATTGCCTTTAGAATTGCCTGAAACTGATAATATAGAACAGTTATACAAAGGTGGTTCGCCTTTAGCTCAAATTCATTCTTGGTTATATTTTCATAAAGATGATAAAATTTATAAACGCGATTCTAATACTATGCCTCAATTTGCAGGTAGTTCTTGGTATTATATAGGTTATATTTTGAAAAATTATCTAAGTATGATTCCTTTAAATACTATAGAAGCTAAAAAATTATTAGATTATTTTTTGCCTGTAGATGTTTATATTGGCGGCGCCGAACATGCTCATGGTCATTTAATTTATGCTCGATTTTGGTGCAAATGTTTATATGATTGGGGATTAATATCAACTCCTGAGCCTTTTTATAAATTAATAAACCAAGGTATGATTTTAGGAAACGATAATTTAAAGATGAGTAAATCTAGGGGTAATATTGTTAATGCTTCGGAAGTTTTAAATACTTATGGAGCTGATGTAATAAGACTTTATATTATGTTTTTAGGACCTTTGGAAGATAATAAATCTTGGTCAGAGCAAGGTTTAAAAGGTATTCAACGTTTTTTAAATCGTATTTATAATATTTTTGATAATTTTATTATTTATGAATCAAATTTTGTAATTTTAAATAAAATTACACACCAAACTATTCAAAAAGTCACTGAGTATTATCAAAAATGTCAATTTAATAAAGTTATTAGTCAATTAATGATTTTGACTAATTCTATTTATCAATATGAAAAAGTAGATCGTTCTCAAATTAGAATTTTATTACAATTATTAAATCCTATAGCTCCGCATATTACAGAGGAATTAAATCAAGTGAAATTAAAATCTAATCAAGAATTAGTGTATTCTCCTTGGCCAAAATATGATGTTTCCTTTTTAGAAGAAAAAGAAGTTGTTATTGTTATTCAAATTAATGGTAAAATTAAATCTAAATTATTAATTCCTTTAGATACAGAGAAATCTGAAATTTTAAAAATTATTCAAAAAGATGAAAAAATTTTAAGTTTTATTAAAAATAAACAAATTATTAATACTATTTATATCAAAAATAAATTGTTAAATATAGTTCTGATATAGATTTATTTGATTTTGATATTTAATAATTAAATATTTTACTTATAATGTTTTAGAAAGAATGGTTTTTTAATTAATTTATGCGATTAAATAAGGAAGGGATGTTGATAATTATTTCAGGACCATCAGGAGTTGGTAAAGGAACGGTTAAGAAATTATTATTAGAGAGAATTGAAAATAATTTAGTTTATTCAGTTTCTATGACTACTAGGTCTCCAAGAGTAAATGAAAAAAATGGCAAAGATTATTTTTTCGTTAGTAACCAATATTTTAAAGATAAAATTAAAGAAAATTATTTTTTAGAGTATAATGAATTTATTGGTAATTATTATGGTACTCCTAAAATTAAAGTAATGGAAGAATTAAAACAAAATAAAGATGTTTTATTAGAAATAGATGTTCAAGGAGCTTTACAAATTAGCAATAATTTTATTAAAAGTAAAAGTGTTTTTATTTTTTTAGCTCCTCCTTCTATTGCAATTTTAAAACAACGTATTCAATATCGAAATACAGAGTCTTCACAAATTATTAATGAACGTATTGTTAAAGCTCGTCAAGAATTATTATTGATTCAAAAAATAAAAAAATATGATTACATGATTATCAATGATAAATTAGATGAGACAGTTAATATTATTAAATCTGTTTTAATTGCAGAACGTGTAAAATTTAAAAGGATGATTAAGTTTTATTCGTCTCAAATTTTAATTTGAAACTATATTACAAGAAAGGAAATTATTTAGACAAATGATTTTTAATCAAAAAAAAGGGTTTTCAACTGATTCTATTGATGATTTATTAAAATGTATCGATTCTAAATATAAATTAGCTTATGTTGCTGGAAAAATTGCTCATGTTATAGAAACTAAAGATGAATTTTATAAATCTCAAATTAAAGGTAAAAAAATTGTTAGTAAAGCGTTATCCGAAATTATTAATAAAAATTTTAGGATTATTTTTAAAGAAAATTAAAAAAATTTTCTTTTTTTATGATCGATGAGGTTTAGGGAATTGTTAATTAAAAATCATATACCCGTTATGCTTCAGGAAGTTGTTAAATATTTGAATATTAATGCTTCTGGTGTTTATGTTGATGCTACGTTAGGTACAGGTGGTCATAGCCATGCTATTTTAAATAAATTAACTAGTGGTACTTTATATTCATTTGATCAGGATATTAAAGCTATTAAACAATGTCAAAAAAGGTTTATGAATTATCAAAATATTTTTTTAATAAATAAAAATTTTGCTTGTTTGTATGATGAACTATTAGCACGTAAAGTAAATATGATTAATGGTATTGTTTTTGATTTAGGATTATCATCATTACAAATTAATGATAATACGAGAGGTTTTAGTTATTTAAGTAATAATTTTTTAGATATGAGAATGAATTGTAGTAATCCTATTACTGCTCAATATATTTTAAATAATTATTCTTTAGAAGAATTGCAAAAGATTTTTCAAATTTATGGCGAAGAACCCAAATCTCGTATGATTGCTAAAGAAATTATTAAAAATAGACCATTATATATGACTTTTGATTTAGTTAAAATTACTGATAAATTTAAAAATTTTCGTAATAATCGTGGACATAGTGCTAAGAGAATTTTTCAAGCTTTGCGCATAGAAGTTAATCAAGAATTAAAATGTTTACAATTAGCTTTAGAACAAAGTTTAAAATTATTAAAAAAAGATGGAATTATATTAGTAATTAGTTTTAATTCTTTGGAAGATCGCATAGTAAAACAGTTTTTTAAAAAAAATAGTTCTCATGATTTGGTATGGTCTCGTTTACCTGTTCAAAATAAAGATTTGCCGACTCCTGCTTTAAGAATTATAAATAAAAAAGTTATTCGTCCTTCTTATGAAGAACAAGAGTTTAATTCTTGTAGTCATTCAGCTAAACTCAGAATAGCTATCAAAAATATATGAAAAATAATATTTTTTATATTTTTGTCAAAAATTATATTTTTTATTAGAAAATTTTTGTTGATATAAATAGATATATTTTTTTATGATATAATGATAAATGTGTATATTCTGTGAATATTTTATATTATTTGAGGTAATTTCGGAATAATATAAAATATTTTATTTTTTAATTTAAGGATTTTTACAATAAATTAAATTATTATTTTATGTTAATAAAATTTTTTTTATATACGCTATTATGCTTGACAAAAATTAAGAATTTATATATGTAAATATCAAATAAATATTTTATTTTATTTATCCTAAAATAGGAAAGGTAATTTAAGGGATGAAAAAAAAGTCAGAAATTTTTCAAATTTGTTTAAAAACTTATGATTTTAAAATGTTAGAATCAACTGTTAAAAAGATTATTGATAGTATTGTTGCTACTGGAGCCGAAATTAAAGGACCTATACCATTGCCTACTCGTAAAGAAATATTTACCGTTTTGCGTTCTACTTTTGTTCATAAAGATAGTCGAGAACAATTTGGCCGTTTTACACATAAACGTTTAATTCAAATTATTAATCCTAATGCCGAAACTATCGATGCATTAACGCGTATTAATGTTCCTAAATCAGTTGATATTAGTATTAAACAATAATACAATAATTTAAATTAATTTTAATTTTTTTATATATCTATTTAATATTTTTAGATTTTATTATTATTTTAAAAGGAGATATTGTTTAACATGTCTAAAGGAATTTTAGGACGTAAAATAGGTATGACTCAGTTCTTTGATCATGATCAAGGTTTAGTAATTCCTGTTACTATTGTTCATGTTGCTAATAATGTTGTTTTGCAACAAAAAAAAATAGAAAAAGATGGTTATCAAGCGACACAATTAGCTTTTTCAACTAAAAAAGAAAAAAATACGACAAAGCCACTTAAAGGTCATTTTAATAAATATAATTCTTCCCCTAAATTTTTTGTACGTGAGATTTCTTTTAAGCATAATAACTCAAATAAGTTATCAGAATTAAAACCAGGGCAAATTTTAGATATCAATATTTTTAATTCTGGAGATTTTATAGATGTAACGGGAGTTAGTAAAGGTAAAGGTTTTGCCGGAGTTATTAAAAAATATAATCAAACTATTGGTCCGAAAAGTCACGGTTCGCGATTTCATCGTAGACCAGGTTCTAATGGCCCTATTAAAGGTAATCAAAAAGGAAAGCATTTGCCTGGTCAAATGGGTTTTCAAAAAGTGACTATGCAGAATTTGAAAATTATATCAGTAATTTCAGATAAAGATGTTATTTTAATTAAAGGCAGCATCCCTGGACCTAATAAAGGTTTTGTGATGATTAAAACAGCAGTTAAAAAAATTAATAAAGAGGATATATCTCATGCTTAAGTGTAACGTGATTAATATACATGGTCAACCATGTGATGAAATAATTTTATCCAATAAAATTTTTGGAGTTAAATTGCATCAACAAGCAATTTATGATGTAATTAATCAACAAAGAGCTGCTAAAAGGCTGGGTAATCATAAAACTAAAAATCGTGCTGAAGTTTCAGGAGGGGGTCGTAAACCTTGGGCTCAAAAAGGAACGGGTAGATCGCGTCAAGGAACTATTCGTTCTCCTATTTGGAGAGGTGGAGGCCACACTTTCGCTTTGCAAAAAAGAGATTATCATTTTAAAATTAATGCTAAAGTTAGAAAATTAGCTTTTTATTCAGCTTTATCTTGGCATTTGAAAAATAATACTTTAATAATTTTAGATTCTTTAGATTTAAAAAATTCTAAAACTAAAGAATTTACTAAATTATTAACTGAGTTAAAAATTAATTTGAAACATAAAATTTTAATTGTAGTTCTTGAATTAACTGATTATTTAATTAAATCTACTAATAACTTATCTCAAGTAATGTTAGAAAGTGTGACTCATTTTAGTGTTTATCAAATTTTTCAAGCAAAATACTTAATGATTACTCGTCAAGCAATTAATTATTTGGAAGGAAAAGTTGTTAATGAATAAATATTATAAATATATTAAAGCTCCTATCATCACTGAAGCAACTAATAAACAGATGGAATTGTATAATAAATATTTTTTTAAAGTTGAAAAAAATATTAATAAAATAGAAATTCGAAAAGCTATAGAATATATTTTTAAAGTGAATGTTATGTCTGTTAATATTATTAATGTTTTACCAAAATTCAAAAGAAAAGGTAAATATTCAGGTTACACTTCGGCTTATAAAAAAGCTATTGTAAAGGTTGTTCCAGGACAAAGGATTAGTGATTTTAGCGAAATTAAATGATTTTAAATTTATCAATTACAAAATTTTTTAAAGTATATGAAATAAATTAAAGGAAAATAGGTTAATTATGTCTATCAAAAAATACAAACCTACCTCTAATGGCCATAGAAATATGCAATTGCAAAGTTTTTCCGAACTTACTACCTCTAAACCAGAAAAAAAGTTATTATTTTTTAAAAATAATACAGGAGGGCGCAATAATCGAGGTGTTATTACTGTTAGAGGTCATGGGGGCGGAGCAAAACAAAAAATTCGTCTTATAGATTTTAAAAGAGATAAAGATGGAATTTTAGGTAAAGTTGCTACTATTGAATACGATCCTAAAAGAAATGCTTATATTTCTTTGATTCATTATCGAGATGGTGAAAAAAGATATATTTTATCTTTAAAAGGATTAACTGTTGGTAGTTATGTTTCATCCGGTTTAGGTTCAGAGATTAAGGTAGGAAATGTTTTACCTCTTAAAAATCTTCCTATTGGTTCAGTTGTAAGTAATGTAGAATTAAAACCTGGTAAAGGCGGACAATTAGCTCGTGGAGCTGGTTCTTACGCTACTATTGTATCGCGCGAAGAGAAATATGTTGTTTTAACTTTACCTTCAGGAGAAATTCGTAAAGTTTTAGCTACTTGTAGAGCTACTATAGGTGCTATAGGAAATGATACTTATAAATTAATTAGAAATGGCAAAGCGGGAAGATCTCGTTATTTAAATAAAAGACCTAAAGTTAGAGGTACTGCTATGAATCCTAATGATCATGCTCATGGTGGCGGAGAAGGTCGTAGCCCTATTGGGTATGTTTCTTCTAGAAGTCATACTGGTAAACCTGATCGTGGTATTAAAACACGTAAAAAAAATAAAAAATCTACAAGTTTAATTTTAAAACGTCGTAAAAAATAAGGAGCAGAATAGTAAATCATGAGTCGTTCTATTAAAAAAGGGTTTTTCGCTGATCATAATTTATTATCTAAAGTGATGCGACAAGAAAAACAAAAAATTAAAAAAACTATAAAAACTTATTCTCGTGATACTAGTATAATACCTGAATTTGTTGGTCATAAGATTTCTGTCCATAATGGAAAAGATTTTACAGATTTATTTATTACTGAGGATATGGTAGGCTATAAATTAGGTTCTTTTGCTTTTACTCGTAAATATGTAGTACATGTTAAAAAAGATAAAAGTTCGCAAAAAAAATAAAATTCTAGGAAAGCGAGAAAATTTATAAAATGTTGAATAATGATGTAAAAGCTATCGCTAAGCGAGTGCCGATAGCTCCTAGAAAAGTACGTTTAGTTATTGACTTAATTCGTTATAAAAATATTGAAGAAGCTCAAGCTATTTTGGAATTTACTCGCAAAGCTGCTTCTATAGTAGTTTCAAAATTATTAAAAAGCGCTGTTTCTAATGCTGTTAATAATTTTAATTTTAATATTAATAATTTATATGTTAAGAAAATTTTTGTTAATCAAGGTGTTAGAATGAAACGATTATTACCTAGAGCTAAAGGTAGAAGTAATCAAATTCAAAAAAATACTAGTCATATTACTATTTTTTTAGCTCAACAAAAATAGAATTAGAAAGAAAGGTAGCATTTAATGGGTCAAAAGAGTAGTCCTATTATTTTAAGATTATCATTGCTTCGTAATTGGGCATCTAATTGGTATTCAGAAGATAAAAAAGTGCCTTTATTAATTCATGAAGATTATAATCTTAGAAAATTTATTAATAATTATTATCCTTTGGGAACTATTGCTCGTGTGGAAATTCAACGTTTTAAAAAAGATAATGAAGAAAATATTGAAATTTTTTTGCATACTCCAAAAATAGGAGTTGTTATAGGTGCTGATAATAAAGAAAAAAATAAATTAGTTCAAGAAATATATAAATTAATTAAAAAGAATATTAACATTCATGTGATTGAAGTTAAAAATCCTGATAAAGTAGCTTCTTTAATAGCCCAAAATATAGCTTTACAATTACAACAAAGAGCTTTTTTTAGAGCTGTTAAAAAGATGTATATTCAAAAAGCTTTAAAAGCAGGAGTAAAGGGGATTAAAATTAGTCTCAAAGGTCGTTTAAGTGGGGCTGAAATTGCTAGAACAGAAACCACTATTAAAGGCATTTTGCCTTTAGGAACTTTTCGTTCTAAAATTGATTATGCATACTTTGCCGCTAAAACTATTCATGGAGTTTTAGGTGTTAAAGTTTGGGTTTGTGATGGTAATTATGCTGTTCAAGATTCTCAAGAAAATTCTAAAAAAATATCTCACGAAAATATATCTAATTCAAAAGCAGAAAATTCAGTAAAATAAATAATTTTGAAATTATTTTGAAATACAACACAACTGAGAATAAGTTATTTATAATCAATAATCATCTTAAATAAAAGAGGTAATTTTTTATGTTAATGCCGAAAAAAACTAAATATCGTCGTTTGCATCGTTTAAGTTATGAAGGAAAAGCCAAAGGTCAAACTAGAATTTTGAATGGTAACTATGGTTTAGTAGCTCAACAAGGCCATTGGATTAGTAATCGACAAATTGAAGCTGCTCGTATAGCTATGACTCGTCATTTAAAAAGAGAAGGTAAAGTATTTATTAATATTTTTCCTAATTTGCCGATTACTGAAAAAAAATTAGTTCGAATGGGTTCTGGTAAAGGTAACGTAGTTAATTGGGTAGCTGTTGTTAAACGTGGTACTGTGATGTTTGAAGTTCGCGATTTAAATAATATAGAAAAATTCGAAAAAGAAGCTTTAAGATTGGCTTCACATAAGCTTCCTATTAAAACTAAAATTGTTGCAAAAGGGGAACGAATATGAAAATTGATGAAATTCGTAAAATGGGAATGGATGAAATTTTTAAAAATCTTGAATATTTTCAAAAAGAATATTTTGAAAAACATTTTCAATCAGGATTATCAAAATTAAAAGATACTTCTGTAATACGTAAAATTCGTAAAAATATTGCCCGTTTAAAAACTGTTATTCGGGAACAAAAAAATAAATAAATTTTATCATAATAGTTATTAGTTAAATTTTTATAAGCGGAAATATATAATTTTAAAAAAATTCATAATAAAAAATAAATATTAATTATAAATATTTTAAGATATCTTAAATTAAAAAATAAAAAAGACATAATAACGTGATAAAATAAATCATCACTGTTTATTTAAAACTAAAAAATATTTAAAATATTAGATATAGTTTAAAATATTATAAATTTTAGAATATTTTAGTTTTTTATAAGTTTTAAAATTGAATAAAAATGCTTTTTATATTAATTATCTATAAATTTGTTTCGATATAATATTATTATTTCTAAATTTATTATTAATTATTAATTTTGTATTTTTTGATATAACATTTACTAAATAATTTATTTTTAATATATTATTGAATGATATTTAATGTTAACAAGGAGGATTAAAATATAAATGCGTAATGTGAGAAAAAAACTTTCGGGCATGGTTGTGTCTGATAAAATGTCTAAAACTATAACTGTAGCTGTTAAATATGACAAACAGGATTCATTATATGGAAAAAGTGTTAAAAAAATTAGTAAATTTTATGTTCATGATCCTAATGAAGATGCTAAAATAGGCGATATGGTTTCCATCGAAGAAACTCGTCCTTTATCAAAATTAAAAAGATTTCGTTTAGTAAAAATTTTACGTTCTGTTACAAAGGTGTCTGATTTATGATTCAAGTTAATACACGTTTAAAAGTTTCAGATAACAGTGGAGCTAAAGAAGTTTTAGTGATTGGTATTCCAGGAGATACTGGTAAACGTTATGCTTACATTGGTGATTTAGTTACAGTTTCTGTTAAAAAAACTACTACTACTAGTTTAATTAAAAAAGGTAGTATTTCTAAAGCTCTTATTTTAAGAACTAAACATGGTTTTAAAAGCAAAAATGGTAGTTATATTAAATTTGATGATAATGCGGTTGTTATGGTTAAAGATGATATGACTCCGAGAGGAACTAGAATTTTTGGACCTGCTATTAGAAATCAAAATTTTCAAAAAAATAATTTTTCTAAATTTATATCTTTAGCAGAAGAAGTTTTAGTAATATGAGGTTGTTATAAATGCGTATAAAAAAAGGTGATACAGTAGCTATTATTTCTGGCAAAGATCGTTATATTATAGATCCTATTAGTCAAAAAAAAGTATTTCGTACAGGAAAAGTTATAAAAGTTTTTTTTAAAGAGCAAAGGGTTTTAGTGGAAGGTGTAAATATCGCTTTTAAACATAAAACTTCTGCCAATGATAATGACCAAAAAGGTCAAATCATTAAAGAAGAAATGCCTATTCATGTTTCAAATGTGGCTTTAATTGATCCGGATTTAAAAATTCCTACTCGTGTAGGATTTCGTTTTGATTCGGATAAAAAAATTCGTTATTCTAAAAAAACAGGTTTAGCAATTATTACTTGAATAAAAAAGGTTAAATAATATGGAAATTAATAAAAATAATAATTATACAAAAAATGATACTTTTTTAGCTTTAAAAGAAATTTTTAATGTTCATTCTATTATGCAAGTTCCTAAGATAGAAAAAATTGTGATTAATGTAGGTCTTGGAAAAGCTGCTTCAGATGCTAAATTTTTAGCTGATTGTCGCCAACAATTAGCTTTAATTAGTGGTCAAATTCCTATTAATACCGAAGCCAAAAAATCTATTTCTAATTTTAAATTACGAACTAAAGAGATAATTGGTTTAAAAGTAACTTTACGAAGTCATAGAAAAGAGTTTTTTTTAAATAAATTGATTCATATTGTTTTGGCGAGAATTAAAGATTTTTCAGGACTTTCCTTAAAATCTTTTGATGGTAAAGGTAATTATAATTTAGGAATCAAAGAACAAATTATTTTTCCGGAAATTAGTTTGGATCAAGTAAAAAGAAATTTTGGCATGGATATTTGTATAGTTACTACAGCTTTTAACGATCAACAAGCTAAAAAATTATTAGATTTTTATGGAATGCCTTTTAAAAGGATAAAATAAAAATAGGAGTTAAATGTAAATGGCTAAGAAATCTAAAATTATTAAAAATTTAAAACAAAAAGAAATATTTTTAAAATATTCTCGTATAAGAGCAGAATTAAAACAAAAAAAAGATTATCAAAGTTTAGCTAAATTACCTGTCAACTCTTCCATTGTGCGTTGCAAAAATATAGATAAAATTGATGGTAGAGCTAGAGGTTATATGCGAAAATTTGGTTTATCTCGTATTAATTTTCGTTTATTAGCGAATAAAGGTGAAATTCCCGGTATTATAAAAATGAGTTGGTAAATATAAAAGGAAGTACAATTATAAAATTATGGTAATGACAGATACTATTGCTGATTTATTAACAAGAATTAGAAATGCTAATGCAATGAAATATGATAAAGTTTGTATACCTTGTTCAAATTTAAAAATTCGAATGTTAGAAGTAATTAAAAAAGAAGGATTTATTATTGATTTTAATATAGATAAAAAACTTAATGAGATTATTATTTATCTAAAATATAATAAAGAAACTAAAGAAAGTGTAATTAAAGGATTAAAAAGAGTTTCTCAGTATGTTTCGGTTAAAGAGATTCCTAAAGTAAGAAATGGTTTTGGAATAGCTTTAATTTCTACTTCTCGAGGTATTTTAACTGATTATGAAGCTTCATCATTAAATGTGGGAGGACATTTATTAGCTTATATTTGGTAGTAATTTTAAGGAAGGAGAAATATTTATGTCACGGGTAGGAAGGAAAATTATTTCGATTCCAGAAGGTGTTTTTGTAGAAATTAAGCCAGATAATCAAGTTTTAGTTTCATCTTCACAAGGAAAATTAGAATTTCAATTTAATTCTTGTTTAAGTATTATTAAGAAAGATAATATTATTACTATTACAAGACCTAATAATAATAATTTTATGAAAAAAATTCATGGTACTACTAGAGCTTTATTGAATAATATGGTTCAAGGAGTTAAAAATTTGTTTTCTAAAGAACTTAAAATTACAGGTTTAGGTTATTCGTGTACATTAGAAGAAGATAAATTAGTTTTTAAATTAGGTTATTCTCATGATATTATTATAAATATTTTACCTAATTTAATAGTACAAGTTAATAAACAAAATAATTTAATAATTATTAAAGGTGTTGATAAACAATTAGTAGGTGAATTTGCTGCAAAAATAATATCTCTTGCAAAACCAGAACCTTATAAAGGGACAGGAATATATTATGTTGGTGGTTACATCCATCGTAAAGCTGGCAAAAGTGCTAAAAAATAAAAAAGGAATTTATTCGGTTTATGATTAAAAAAGAATCTTCTCAACTTTTAAGACGAAAACGTCATTTACGTTTAAGAAAAAAAATTGTAGGTAGTTCACAAAAACCCCGTTTAAATGTTTCTTATTCTAATAGATATTTTTATGTTCAAATTATTGATGATAATTTAGGTATTACTTTATGTAGCGTTCATAGTAAACATATTAATTATAATATTATTAATACTAAAGTAGCTTCAGAAATTGGTAAAATAATTGCTCAAAAAGCTTTGGCAAAAGGTATTAAAAATGTTGTTTTTGATCGGGGCGGATATCTTTATCATGGTCGCATTAAAGTTTTAGCCGATTCTGCTCGAGCAGAAGGTTTAAATTTTTAATAATATGTTCAGTTATTTAAAAAAATGGAGACATTTATGAAAAGAGAATTATCTAATAAAAAAAAATTTTCTTCATTAGAAGAGAAAATAGTAAAAATTAGTAAAATTGTTAAAGTTGTTAAAGGTGGTCGTCGTTTTCGTTTTTCTGCTTTAGTTGTAGTAGGTGATCAAAAAGGTAATGTTGGATTTGCTTCTTGTAAAGCGCAGGAAGTTTTAGAAGCTATCAAAAAAGCTGTTGAAAAAGCTAAAAAAAATTTGTTTTGTGTTGCTTTAAATGGTACTACTATTCCTCATGAAATTATAGGTTGTTTTGGAGCTACTAAATTTTTTTTAAAACCAGCTTCTAAAGGGACAGGCATTGTAGCAGGAGGAACAGCAGCAAGATCAATTTTTAAATTAGCAGGTATTACGGATATTATTACCAAAACTTTTGGTTCGCGTACACATATCAATGTTTTAAGAGCTACAGTTAACGGATTAAAACAGTTAAAAACTATACAAGATGTAGAGAAACTTAGGGGTATTACATTACAAAATCGTATTAGAGGAATTACTAAATGAATAAGATTCAAATTAAGTTATGCAGAAGTTTAATCGGAAGAACTCCTAAACAAATAAAAACAGCTCATGCATTAGGATTAAAAAAAATTAATCAAATAGTTATTAAGGAAGAAAAAGCTGTATTAAAAGGGATGTTAAACATTATTAAGCATTTAATTTCAATTAACAAAAATTTTTAATTTTAAAAAAGATTATTTTGGATTACATAAGAGAGGAGAGCTTTTATATGTTGAATTCATTAAAACCTGTTCATAAAGCGCGCAAAAGTATTAAGCGCTTAGGTAGAGGTCCGGGTAGTGGATTAGGTAAAACTTGTGGTCGTGGTCATAAAGGACAATTAGCTCGTTCTGGCGGAAAAACACGTGTAGGTTTTGAAGGCGGTCAAACTCCTTTTTTTCAACGTATCCCGAAACAAGGTTTTTATAATGTTAATAAAAAAAAATATTCTTTAGTGAATCTTGAAGATTTAGAAATATTTGAAAATGATATTTTAATAACTCCCGAATTATTAATGAAACATAACAAAATTAAAAAAAATAATGATTTGATTAAAATTTTAGCTAAAGGCAATTTAACTAAAAGATTAATAGTACAAGCTGTGAAATTTTCTAAAAAAGCAGAAGAGGCTATTATAAAATCTGGAGGAAAAATTCAAGTTATATAAAATTAAATAAAAAAGGTAAATTTTAATGAGCATGTTAGTAAATTTTATTAAAGATAAAAAACATATTATAAATAAAATTTTTTTAACTTTATTTATTATTTTTATTTATGTAATTGGTTTAAAAATACATATTCCTTTTATACCTCTTAATATTTTACAATTGGCACAATTAAAAAAAATATTATTAAGAGATCTTTCTATATTTAATAGTTCTATGCCTATATATTTTCTTTCTTTAGGAGTGATGCCTTATATTACTGCTTCTATTATTATACAAATTGCTAATAAAATTTTCCCTTTTTTAAAAGAATGGCATGAACAAGGTTCTATCGGAAAATATAAAATTAATTTTATTACTAGATTGCTTACTTTAATAATAGCTTTTGGTCAAGGTTTGGCTTCTATTATTCGTTCTCAACTTTTTGATGTGGCTCAACAAAAAATTTTAGTTTTGCAAGTAGTATTTTTTTTAATAGTTGGTTCTTTTATTTGTATTTGGTTATCAGATTTAATTACGAATAAAGGTATAGGTAATGGAGTTTCTATTTTTATAGTTATAAGTATAAGTGAAAATTTATCTAAGAGTTTTAAATCTTTATTGTCAAATGATGTATTTTTCAGTACAAGTCAAAAAATTTTAGTTTTATTATCTTTTTTAATTTTATTAATTTTAACTATTATTTTATGTTCTTCTTATTTGAAGATTCCTATTAGTTATGCTACATACAAACAAAATGATACAATTCAGAATCATATTCCTTTAAAAATTAATACTTCTGGGATTTTACCTATTATTTTAGCTAATACTTTTCTTAATATTTTCCCAACTATAGGTGCTTTTTTATCTAACGATAATTATTTTAAAAAATTTACTATTCAGTTGCAAGAATCACAATATTATTATTTAGGTTTAGGTTTTTTTGTTTATCTTTTATTGATTTTGTTATTCTCGTTTTTTTCTGTTTTTATAATGTTAGATCCTTATGACATTGCTAATCATTTATCTAAACAAGATGCTTATTTGGATGGAGTTAAACCGGGACAAGAGACTGTTTATAAAATTACAAAAATATTATTTAAAATTACCCTTATGGGAGCTTTTTCTTTGACAATATTAGCGGCTTTACCTGATATAATTAATTTTATTTTCTTTAGAAAATTAAATCGTTTTGCTACTTTTAATTTAGGAGGAACTAGTCTTATAATTGTAGTGGGGGTAGCTATTGAAATTGTACAAAAAATTACAGCTAGTACTAATGTAAATAAATTATATAATAAATTATTTTAATTTTATTAATTATTATTTTTAGTACTTTTAAGAAATAAAAATTTATTTATGAAAATATATAAAATGGAATCAATTATTTTATGTTCACTGTTAAAAACAAAGATGAAATCGCTATAATGAAAATGGCAGGTAAAATTTTATCTCAAATTAAAAAAAAATTAATTTTTTTTTTAAAAGAAGGTATATCCACAGGAAAGTTAGATTTTTTGGCTAATAAATTTATGCAAGAGTATGGAGTGATTTCTGCTTTTAAAAATTATAATGGTTTTCCAGGACATATTTGTACTTCTGTGAATGATGCAATAGTTCATGGAGTACCTTCTGATCAACAAATTTTAAAAAATGGTGATATTATAACTCTAGATTTAGGAATTAAATATAAAGGTTATTTTGTAGATGCTGCTTGTACATATGCTATAGGTAATATTCCTGATAAGACTATTAAATTATTGAAAGATACTCAAGAAGCTTTATATAAAGGTATTGAACAAGTTCGTCCGGGTAATCGAATATCAGATATTTCGAAGGCTATTTTTAAAATTGGTAGTTTGAATGGTTATGGTATTATCGAAAGTTTTTCTGGTCATGGCATTGGTAAATTTTTACATGAAAAACCTTATATTTTTAATTTTAATTTTGTGGAAAAAGATTATGTATTAGTGCCAGGAATGACTTTTTGTATTGAACCAATGTTTACTTTGGGTAGTAAAGAAGTTCAAATACTTTATGACGGTTGGACAGCAATTAGCCAAGATAATAGTTTAAGCGCTCATTTTGAACATACTATTGCAGTTACTTCTCAAGGTTATGAAATTTTGACATTATAAATTTTTAATAAAGGGGGTTTTTTTTGGAATATTATATGGAAAAAATAAGTATAGATGCTTCAGTTATCGGAACATTGCCGGGTGCTAAATTTAAATTGGAATTACCTAATAAAAAAAATATAATAGCTTGTATTTCAGGTAAAATACGTAAAAATAATATTCATATTTCTTTAGGTGATAAAGTTAAAGTAGAATTTAGTTCAGATTCCAAAGATATAGGTCGTATTGTTTATCGTTATAAGTTATAAATTGTAAAGGAATCTTGAAATTATGAAAGTTCGTGCATCTGTAAAAAAACGTAGTGCTGATGATATTATTGTTCGACGTAATAAAAAAGTATTTGTTATTAATAAAAAAAAACGTCGTCATAATCAGAGACAGGGTTGATACAGAAAGGAGTATATTTTAAATGTTAAGAATTGCAGGAGCAGATATTCCTGGTACTAAAAGTATTTTAATTGGTTTAACTTATATTTATGGTATAGGGATTAAAACATCTCGTAAAATTTTGCAATCTATTAATATTGATGGTAATATTCGAGTAAAAGATTTGCAAGAATCCCAATTAACTGCTATTAGGACAGAAATTAATAAATTAAATGAAAAAGGTTTACTCAGAAGAGAACTTGCTTTAATGAATATTAAGAATTTAATAGCTATTAATTCTTATAGAGGTAGAAGGCATAATTTGGGTTTGCCAGTAAGAGGGCAAAATACCCGTAATAATGCCAAAACATCTAGAAAAAATCGGCAAGTAAATCTGTCAGATTCAGTTAAAAAAAATAATAATCTCAAAAAAAGAGGATAATTTAATTTATGTCTTCAAAAAAACAAACAAAAAAAGATAAAAAAGTTAAAAAAAATATTCCTGTAGGAATTATTCATATTAAAACTAGTTTTAATAATACTATTATTAATTTTACAGATGAACAAGGCAATACTATTGTACAAAAAAGTGCTGGTAATTTAGGTTTCCGTGGGAGTCGTAAAAGTAATTTATTTGCTGCTCAACAGGTGGCTAAAAGTGTTGCTGAAATAGCTACTAAAACTTATGGCGCTAAAAGTGTAGAAGTACGTTTTAATGGTATTGGTCTTGGCCGTGATACTGTTTTAGCTTTTAAAGAAGCGGGGTTATTTGTTTCATGTTTTAAAGAAGCTACCCCTGTTCCTCATAATGGTTGTAGACCTCGTAAACGTCCTCGTGGATAAAAAGGATATTGACATGACAAAATTACAATTTTTAAAACCTATAATGCAAATTCAAGAAAAAGAAAATTCTAATTCTAATTGTAGTATTTTTATGATTCAATGTTTATCTTCGACTTATGGTAATACTTTAGGAACACCTTTAAGAAGAATTTTACTTTCTTCTTTGCCAGGGATTGCTATTGTTAATGTTAAAATCGAAGGTGTTAAACATGAATTTAGTTTTATAGAAGGTATTACTGAAGATGTGATGACTATTTTATTGAATTTAAAAGGAGTAATTTTAAGTTCTGATTATGATTCTATAGAAGATTTTGAACAAAAATTAGAAATAGATGTAAAAGGCCCTAAGGAAGTTACAGCATCAGATTTTAAACCTGTTACTGGAATTAAAATTATCAATCCTTCTCATGTAATAGCAACTTTAAGTTCAAATGCAAAATTAAAAATGGAAGTTACTGTTCGTAGAGGTATCGGTTATAAAGGATCTGAAGAAAATAAAATTTATAATCGTGGTGAATTTGGCGTTATCGCTATAGATTCTATATATACCCCTATTATTCGTAGCACTTTTCATGTAGAATCTAAATTAGGTAATAAAGAAGAATTAATTTTAGAAATTGAAACTAATGGCGCTATTACACCTAAAAAAGCTTTAGCTTTAGCAGCTAAAATTTTATTAGATCATTTAGCTGTTTTAGTTGAATTATCAGAAGAAACTCAAAAAATTAATTTTATTCAAGAACCTGAAAAATCTCATCATAATCATGCATTGGATTTTAAAATTGAGCAATTAGAATTATCAGTTAGATTATTAAATAGTTTAAAAAAATCTAAAATTTTTACTGTTCGAGAATTAGTTAGTCACCAAGAAGAAGAAATTACTAAATTAAGTAGTTTAGGAAAAAAATCTTTTGAAGAACTTAAAGAAAAAATGAAAAATTTAGATTTACATTTTGGTATGTTAAATAAATTAGAATAATTTGAATAAAATTATAAAAATACACAAAGAAAGAAGGTAATCATTTTATTATGGGTTTTAGCAAATTAAGACGTAATAAATCTCAAAAAAAATCTTTATTAAAAAATTTAGTATCCAGTTTAGTAATATCTGAACAAATAACTACCACTTTACCAAAAGCTCAAGAATTACGTCGTATGATGGATAAAGTTATTAATTTGACTAAAACATCAAATTTAGCTAATCATAGAAGAGCTTTAAATTTCTTTTTTAATCAAAAATTTAGTAATAATCAAACAATTTTACGTAAATTAGTTAAGGAAATTTCCCCTAAGTATAATGATAGATTGAGCGGTTACACGCGTATTATTAAAACTGAATTTCGTCGTGGTGATTCTGCTCCTATGGCTATTATTCGTTTTGTTTGAATTAAATATTTTTTTATTTTTGATTCATATTTATAAGTTGTTTTATTTTATTTAATTTTTAATTTTAGTGCAAATTTATAAATATAATATAAAACCAAAAATATTAGAGTTTTTAAGGTAGATTATGATTGTTGTTGAAAATTTGTATTTTAGTTATAAAGATGTTGAAATTTTACAAAATTTAAATTTTTGTATTAATTCTGGAAAATGGATTTCAATTATAGGTGGTAATGGTTCGGGTAAATCTACTTTAGCTAGAATTTTGGTTGGTTTATTACCGATTTTAAAAGGTCAAGTTATTATTGATAATATTGTTTTAACGGAAGAAAATTTATTTTTATTACGTGCTCGTATGGGTATTATTTTTCAAAATCCAGATTATCAATTTATTGGTTGTGATGTAAAACATGATATTGCTTTTGGATTAGAGAATCAAAATTTATCTCGTGAAGTGATGGAAAAAAAGATTTTTAATATTGCCCAAAAGTTAAATATTTTGCATTTATTAGATTGTAATCCTCAAGAATTATCTGGAGGTCAAAAACAACGAGTAGCTATTGCATCTGTTTTGGTTATGGAACCGAAAATTATAGTTTTTGATGAACCTACATCTTTTTTAGATCCTCAAGGGACCCAGGAAATTTATAATCTTATCGAAGATATTCATCAAAATAATAATAATATAACTTTAATTACTATTACACATGATTGGGAATTTGCCTTTCGAAGTGATGAAATTATTTTTTTACAAAAAGGTAATCTTTTAAAAAAAGATATTCCTATTAATTTTATGAAAGATGAAATATTTTTAAAAAATAATTTTATCAATTTGCCTTTATTTTTAAAACTTTATTATCAATTACAACAAGATTTTAATCGCTTATCAAACCCACCTATTATTTTGTCTAAATTGAAGGATTTTTTATGGCAATACAATTTAAAGATGTAAGTTTTTCTTATGATAAATATAGCGTTTGCGCTTTAAATAAAATTAATTTATCTATTAATCCGAATCAAGAATTTATTGCTATTGTTGGTCCTACAGGTTCAGGAAAATCTACATTAGTACAAATAATGAATGGTTTATTATTATCTGAGGTAGGTATAGTAAAAATTTTTAATAAAATTATTAATTATAAAACTTCTTCAGTATTTTTAAATAATATAAAGCGGAAAATAGGTTTAATTTTTCAATTTCCTGAATATCAATTGTTTGAATCTACTGTTTTAAAAGATGTTTTGTTTGCTTTTACAACTGATATTAATAAAAATTCTGATGAATTAAAAACAAAAGCTATAAAAATCTTAAATAAAGTCGGAATTAGTAGTAATTTTATAAACACTTCCCCTTTTAAGTTATCCGGAGGCCAACAAAGAAAAGTTGCTATTGCAGGAATTTTGATTATGGAGCCGCAGATTATTATTGCAGATGAACCAACAAGAGGATTGGATGCTCAAGGTTATACAGATATAATGAAAATTTTTAAAGATCTTTATCAAGTAGAAAAAAAAACAATTATTTGTATTACTCATGATATGAATTTGGTAGCTCAATATGCTACTCGTGTTATTTTTATGGAAAAAGGTCATATTATTTTTGATAATTCTAAAGAATTTTTTTTTAAAACTTTTAAATTGCATAAATTTAATTTATATGAACCTAAAACTTTTAGTCTTTTAAAATTAATGCAAAAATCTTTTAATATTCCTTTTCATCCGGTTTATTCTGAAAAGGAATTTTTAGCTTATTTACGTAAATTTTATACAGGCGGAATTGAAAGATATGATAAAAACAAATGAAAAAAATAATATAGTATCATATCGTAATAGTTTTTTTTTATATTCGATTCATCCTGCTATTAAAATATTTATTTTTTTTTGTTGGTTAAAAATTATTTTAGGTTTAAATTTGACATTAAATTTTATAAATAAAGATTTGATAAATATTTTTTTTTATATAATTATAATAATAGTTAATTTTTTCTTAATATTTTTTTTGTTGCAAAAAACTAATTATTCTTGTATAAAATTGCTTAAGAAATTTTCACATTTAAATTGGTTAATTATATTGAGTTTAATATTGAATTTATCTACTGTTTCTAAGTCGAGCGATGATATTAAAATTTTCATGTGGAGTAACTTTTATATTTGGTGTTTAATTACTTTATTATTTTTTATTTTTAAATATTATTTTGCGAATGGGTTTTATAGTTATTTTTTTTTGATAATAATTTTTTTATTACCTCGTTTTTTCGTTTCTCGAAGTTGGTTTCTTAATGAAACTCAAATATTATTTTTATCTTCAAATTATATATGGAAAACTTTTTTTGTTATTATACGTATTTTCATGATTTTTTTAGTTTTTACTTTATTTGCTGGAACAACTTCTTTTATGGAAATAAATGATGGATTAGAATTTATTTTAAAACCTCTTAAAAAAATTAATTTTCCTTTAGAAACTTTAACTATGTTATTATCATTAATTTATATGTTTATACCTTTTTTATTATCTGAATCAAAAAAAATAATAAAAGCACAAACTTCTCGAGGTATTGATTTAAATACTCAAAATATTTGTAAAAAAGTTTATTATTTTATTGCTTTATTAATACCAATTTTTGTTCTTTCTTTTCAAAAATCTTCGATTTTAGCTAATGCTATGGAATCGCGAGGTTATGTTTTAGGAGCTCCACGCACAAAATTAACTTATTATTATATGAGTTATCTTGATTATTTGATATTATTTTTTCATTTATTATTATTGTGTTGGAGTTTTTTTGTTTGATTTTTAATTAATTTATAATTAATCTTTTAATTAGTAATTTTTTAGTTAAAATTTATTTATTTTTTATTTTAATGCGGAAGTTAAAGGTAAAAATTATGTTTATTTCTTTTGAAGGCGGAGATGGCGTTGGCAAAACAACTCATGTTTTTTCTTTATTTCAAACTATTAAAAAGCGATATCCAGTAATTATGACTAGAGAACCTGGTGGTTGTAATTTGGTTAAATCTATAAAAAAAATTTTAATTAATACTCATAATAAAATCAATTTTGTAACAGAATCTTTATTATACGCAGCAGATAGAACAGAACATCTTCAACAAGTTATCAAACCAGCTTTATCAGATAATAATATTGTTATTTGTGATCGATATTTAGATTCTTCTTTTGTTTATCAAGGTTATTTGAGGAAATTAGGTATTAAATTTATTCGGCAAATTAATTATTTAGCTTATAAATTATTGCCTGATATTACTTTTTATTTAGATTTAGAACCGGAAATAATTTTAAAAAGATTATATGCTCGAAGTAAATCTAAATTAGAAGGATTTGACGCGCAAAAACTATTTTGGCACCAACAAATTAGAGATGGTTATTTAAAACTTTGCCATTTATATCCAAAAAGAATTTTTAAAATTAATACTACTAATCTTTCTTTCGAAGAAGTTCATATAATTATTTTGAATAAATTACGTGAATTATTTAGATTAAATATATAAATATTATGTCTAATAATTATTTAATAGAATATTTTAGAATGTTAATGCGTGATCAAAAATTATCTCATTTATATTTGATAGAAACTAATTTAAATGCTCAAATGAAAAAAGCATTAATTATAGATTTAGTATATGAATTTTTACAAAAAGATAATATTAAACCTGATGTTTTAAAAAAAATGATTATAGAAAATAGTTATCCTAATTTTTATTATTTACGTGATGATAAAAATTATTCTGTTGATAAAGAACAAATTTTAGAAATGTATAATTATTTTACACAAACTTCTTTAATTCAAAAAAAAAAAATTTACGTTATAGAGTCTATAGAAAAAGTTAGTTATAACGCGGCTAATAGTTTGCTTTATTTTTTAGAGAATCCTATAAACGAAAATATTTTGGGTATTTTATTCACTGAAGATCGTAATTTAGTTTTACCTACTATTGTTTCTAGATCACAATTTTTATGTTGGCATCCTTATTCTCAAAATTTTTTGTCGAATGTTTTAGATTTGCAAAAAGATCTTTTGGATAAAATATTATTGAATTTATTAAAAGAAATTAATAAACAAGAAATTTACTTATTGAATAAAAATTATTTTTTTAATTTAAAAAAATTTTTTTTAATTTTTTTGGAAAATTTTCAAACAAAATCTTTTTCTAATCAATTATTGTATGAAACATTTAATTTGATGATTTATGAGTATTTTTTTAATGATTTTTTGTTTATATTAAGTAATTTTTTTATAGATTTATTATTTTATCGAAAAAACCAAAAAACGAGGTATAATTTTCCGAAATATTTGTTTCAAATAGGTCATTTAATTTCTTTATCAGAAATAGAAATTATAAATTGGTTAAGAATTTTTAATGATTTAGAACCTATAAGTTTAAAAATGGAAAATAAATTTTGTTGGTTAGCTTTAATTTTAGAAATTAAAAAAAATAATAGTTATAATGGATATTAATTATGTTATACATTCAAAAAACTTTTCAAGAGAAAAAAGCTACTTTATATTTAGTTGCTACTCCTATAGGTAATATGTCAGATTTAACTTTTAGAGCTTTAAATATTTTAAAAAAAGTAGATTACATTTTGGCTGAAGATACTCGTCAAGCTTATAAAATTTTAAATTTTTATAAATTCGAGAATAATTTATTGTCATTACATCAATTTAATGAAAAACAAAGAATTTCTAAAGTTTTATCTTTATTGCGGCAAAATAAAGATTTAGCTCTTATTAGTAACGCAGGAACTCCTTTGATTAGTGATCCAGGTTTGTTATTAGTTCGCGAAGTACAAGCATCAGGTTTTTATGTGTGTCCTTTACCAGGAGCTTCTGCTGTTACAACCTCTTTTAGTATTTCTACTTTCGCTTTACCTTTTTTATTTTTAGGTTTTTTTCCGAAAAAAAGAATACAAAAAGAAAATATTTTACTAAAATATCGTTTTTTCGAAGGAGCTTTGATTTTCTTTGAATCTCCTTTACGTTTATTAGAGACTTTGTTATTGATTCAAAAGCTTTATGTTCACAGAAATATTAATTTATCTAAAGAATTAACGAAAAAATTTGAAACTATTATTTGCGGAGATATTAATGAGATTTTGCAAGAAAAAGAACAATTATCCTTAAAAGGTGAATTTGTAATCATTATTGATAAAAACAATTTTTTGTCACCCTTTCAAGATTTACCTTTGGAAGAACATTTTTTGCTTTTATTGAAACAAGGTTATTCTCGGAAAGAAGCTTTGAGATTTTTAGCTAGAGAACGTAAGATATCTAAAAAACAAATTTATAATCAATTTCAGATAAAATAGGATTAATTAGAATTTAAGGAGTAATTAAAATTAGTTTATATGGTTTCAAAAGATAAATTTTTTATTACTACTTCAATTGTATATACTTCATCTTTGCCTCATATAGGTAATGTTTATGAAATTATTTTAGCAGATGCTATATCACGTTTTAAAAAAATGGAAGGATATTCTGTTTTTTTTCAAACAGGAACAGATGAACATGGTCAAAAAATAGAAAATAAAGCTTTAATAAATAAAATGTCTAATCAAAAATATGTCGATTATATTTCTAACGAAATTAAACGGATTTATGACTCTGTGAATATTCGATATGATTATTTTATTCGTACTACTGATGAAAAACATAAGAAATATGTTCAAAAATTTATAGATCAATTGTTCGAACAAAAAGATATTTATTTAGGAGTTTATCAAGGCTGGTACTCTATTGCTGAGGAAAGTTATGTTTCTGATAAAGATTTAATTGATAATAAATTACCTAGTGGCGAAACTCCAATTTGGATGAAAGAAGAAGTTTATTTTTTTAAATTATCAAAATATCAACCCATTTTATTACGATATTTAAAAGATCATCCTGATTTAATTAAACCAGTTGCTCGTAGAAAAGAAATTTTAAATTTATTAAAAGAACCCTTAGCAGATTTATCAATTTCAAGAACTTCTTTTAGATGGGGAATTCCTTTGCCCTTTGATAATGCACATATTACTTATGTTTGGTTTGATGCTTTAAGCAATTATATTACAAGTTTATTAAAATATCCGCAACAAAACGATGCTCAACTTTGGTATGAAGATGTAAATTTTGTTAAATATTGGCCGCCTGATTTACAAATTATAGGTAAAGATATTGTAAGATTTCATTTAATTTATTATTTGAGTTTTTTATTTGCTTTAAAATTGCCTTTGCCTAAACAATTTTTAATTCATCCTTGGATTTTATTTAATAATCGCAAAATGTCTAAATCGACTCAAAATGTAGTTTATGTAGACGATTTAAATAAAATTTTTCCTATTGATGCTATTCGTTATTTTGTTTTACATGAAATTCCATATGTTTCTGATGGTTTTTTAACTTATGATTTAATGTTTGAACGTTATAATACGGATTTGATAAATACTATTGGTAATTTATTAAGTCGTTCTATAGGCATGTTACAAAAATATTGTGATAATAAAGTTATTAAAGTTAATAATTTTGAAAATGAATTAGGATTAAAATTATCAAATTTTGCTCTTTCGGTTTTACCAACAATTCGTTTATGTATGAAAGATTTTAAAATATCTGAAGCTATTGAACATATTATGAATTTGGCACGTTATGGTAATAAATATATTGATTTAATAAAACCATGGGAATTATTTAAAAGTAATTCTTCTCAAGATATTAACAAATTAAATTATTGTTTATATAATACAATAGAAATTTTACGTTTTATTGGTGTTTTATTACAACCTTTTTTACCAACTACAGCTAAATGTATTTTAGATCAAATTCAATCAGAAGAAAATACTTTTAAAAGTTTAAAATTTTTCGGTATTACTAAAAATAAAATTTTAGTCGGTAAGAAAGATAAACTATTTCAGCGTTTAGAAAAATAAAATTAAAAATATTTTTTAATTAATTATTTTTATGTAGACATAAAAAAATTTTATTATTTTGATAAATAAACCTAAAAAAATATAATTTTCTTTTTATAAGATTAAATTGTAAATTAAATTATTTAAAAAGGATTTTACAAATGAGAATAATACCTTATGAATTATATCCGTACACTCCTGATATTTCTTTATGTGCTTTAAGAAAAGAATTTGGTATGTATGATTATTGTTTAAATAAAAATATTAAAAACAAAGCTATGCAACCTTTTTTAGATTTAGGTCGTAATTATTTTAATTTGTCTATTTATAAATGGGTTTTAGAAATGCATCAAAGAATTCATTATGTTAATAGTTTTCATGATTTTTATGCTAAAAATAATGATTATACAATCGTTAATACAAATTTTTTAGTAATTTTAGAATGTTGTTTGCAATGGGAATTAAAAAGATTTTTTCCTTATAATAAAAATATATCATGGTATATAATTATTAAATCTTTCTTATCCATTGATAATCAAAATAATTTATACGATTTGTTATCTTTAGATATGTATCAATATTTAAAAAACTGGTATTGCGATAATTTTATGTTTTCCAATAAGCAAGGAAATTTAAAACCTAAAAATCTTGATATGAATAAAGTAATTTTATTTTTTAAAAAAAATTTATTTTAATATTTTATTTGATAATAAAATTACAAAGATATTGATAATATGATGAAAGAAGCTAAAGAGGCCTAAATATTAAGTAAATTAACAAATCACCAGGTGATACTCTCGATGGGAGTCAAAGGATTAATTAATATTTAGCTAAACCTAAAGATAAAACCAAATTCAAAATTCAATATATTATAATAAAAAAGATGGCAGTTAATTATATTTATATTTAAAATTTCAAAAAAATAACATGAAAGTCTAATTGGCACTTACTTAATCTTGAAATAAAAAGTTCTGAAATACTTCTTAGAATAAGAACAAGATTATTACTTTGGTTATGTTCTTATTTGCAATTATTATTTCAAATTAACCGATTTCTATCTTTTTAATCCTGAAAAATTTATCATTTTATCAAAATAAAAATCACTTTGTACTTCGATTAAAAAAATTAATAAGCTTATAAATATGGATATAATTATGAAAAAAAAATATATATATTTACTGATAATTAATTTATTAATTTTAATATTAGGTTTAATTAAAGGATTTCATAAACCTTTTTATTCATTATATTTATTTACACGACAAACTATTTTATTAATCAATATTTATTTTGTTATTTTATATTTACCTGTCAACTCTAAAATAAAAAAAAATTTAAGTTTTATTTGTTTAATTGATTGTTTATTACTTTTGTTTTACAATTTTAAAATAGAAAATAAATATTTTTATCATCAAAGAAATTTTTTTGAGATTTTAGTTGCTCATTTAGAACATATATTTTTACCTTTAATCTTTTCATATTATTACTTTTTTTTAAATAAAACCTCGTTAAAATTAAAAAAATTTTATATTGGTTTAACTCATCCTTTTTTATATTGGATATTATGTGTTATTTTACAAAAATCTCCTTATCAGATTATAGATTTAAATATAAGTTTAAGTAATTTATTATTTTATGGCATAATTTTTTCATTAATATCTATTGCTTCTTTAATATTAATTCAAATCAAAAATAAAATTATAAGAACATAATTTAATCAAAAAAATTCGCTAAATTAAGTGAGTTTTTTTTATTTAACAATTTTTATTTAAAACTTCTAAGCCAAAGAAATTAATTGTTTAAGCTAGAAATTAGAACCAAAAATCAACCAATAGGTACTAACCAAGTATGTGCTTTTCTAGCCCTCGAAAATACTTTTAAAATTTAGAAAACACTTCAGGAAAATATATTTAAAAAAACTTTGAACTTCGTCATGAAATTAATAAACTTAAATAACAAATTAAAGAAGAACAAAAATTTTGTGAGTAGATTAAATCTGATTTTAAACTCAAAAAAAACAAATTAACTTAATAAACAACAAAATACGAAGAAATTAAAAAGCTATAGAAGTTCTCAATTCGACTATTGAACGTGAAAATAAACAAAGAATTAACTTCTTGGTTTAAAAAATAGTTTTAATGAAAATTAAAAAGGCAAATGTGTTAAAATATTTGTATATTAGAATTATCCGAAAGGAATTTAATTATGTTTAATATTAAAAAAATTATTAAATGTTTTTTAGTGTTTTAGTTTAGTTATTTGTTTGATTTTTTAACCGAATCGGAAATAATTAAGTTATCAAAAGAAGAAATTCTTGTCATAAAAGAAACTAATTCTGAAAATGTTGAACAATGGTTTAATAATAATAAAAATATACTATGATTAAAGCCAAATATACTTTAATAGTGGGCGGAAATACACGCATAAAGAAAGCAATCTAACCAATTGCCTCAACTAGGATAATGTTGAGACGTCAAACAATCGACACACCAAACGAAAGAATGGGGAGTTACAGCAGATTGTTAAAGCGGCTTGAGGGAAATTAACTACCCAAGAAGAGACCGCCAGACGAATGATAGGTAGGGAGAAGGCTGAAACGCCCTAATCGCGGAAAACATCGTAATTTTGGAACCTCCCAGAAAGTTAATGAAACTGGGTGTCCGAGGATTTCGTAAGGTTAAACTCTGAAACTTTATGAATTATCCCTAGTAACCGCCTAAACGGTAACCTCGGAGTCTCGCGGAAGGTACTTAGATGAGTAAAGCATCTAAGGAACTGACATGAGGAAAAAGGCAGCAGTGCCCCTCCAGAACCCCCGAAAGCGAACCTAACCCGATCAGGTAGATTTATGTCGGAAATTTCAGATTCCTAAACATCACCACACTAAACGGTTAAAAGACGGAATAATAATAAGACCATTGATACAAGGAAAAAGAGACTTTTAGTAGTCGGTGGAGGAAAACATGGTTTGGAATAACAATGAAAATCGCCCACCTAAAACGGAGGTTAACGACCTCTCTAGGGCGAAAGAGTCAGATTTATAATGGTTGGTTATTCAGTTGGGGAGAAAGGAGATTGAGGTAAATGCAATCAACTAAAGAAGAGTTAAAAGCTTCTTTTAAGCTTTCGAACTTACTGAAGAGGATTCAGAAGTTATCTTTAAACAAAAGGTCACTAAAAAAGGAATGACAAAAGGGAATGAATTCCTTGGATAATACCATAATCGCATTCAATAAGATTGCGAAAAACCAAGGAGCGGGAACTTTTGGCGTTGATGATGAAACAATCGATAAAAAAGATCTAGCATGGTTAACCAAGCTAAATAACGATTATCGAGAAGGGAAGGATCAACTCCAACCAGCTCACCGCGTATTCATCCCCAAACCGAACGGTAAAGAAAGGCCACTTGGAATTCCAACAATAGCTGACCGCGTACAACAACAAAAGCTATACCAACTCTTAAACCCCTTCTATGAATTAAAATTCTCAGAATGGAGTTTTGGCTTTAGACCTGGAAAATCTTGCCATGACGCTATCAAACGCGTTAAACAAAGATTTCAGGGAATAAAATGGTTAATAAAAATTGATATCAAAGGTTACTTCGATACCATTGACCATCATATCTTAATGAAAATGCTGGAAAAAGATATCCATAAGAACAAAACCCTTCAAACCATTAATCAATGGTTAAAGGCGGGGATTATGGATAATTACCAATTTCAACAAACCTTTTCTGGTTCCCCCCAAGGAGGCATCATTTCTCCACTATTAGCAAACATTTATTTAAACCAGATTGACATTAAAATAAATGAACTAATAGAAAAAGGAATACCCATCAAAAAGACGAATCCAGAATATAGGAGACTTATTAGAAGACAAAAGGGCAAGTCAATTAAGGTAGATAGGTTTATTAACCAAAACCAAAATATAAGAGTGGAATACATCCGTTACGCGGATGACTTCATTATTGGATGTATGGGAACAAGAGAACAAGCGGATGAAATGAAAACCAAAGTAGTCAACTGGCTCAAATATTTAAAGCTAACAATAGCTTATGATAAATCCAAAATTGTTCCAGCTCATAAAGGGCTAAGACTTCTTTCTTATATGATAAAAATTAACCCAACCACATCAGCCATAAAAAGGAAAGTAATCAAAAAATCCTTAAATGGCAAGGTTAGAACTCTCATTCTAAAGAATGAGGTAAATGACAGAGGTAAACAGTGGTTAAGAGGAGAAAAAATTACCCACAACAAACAATTAATTAATCGGGACAGCTTAGAAATAATCCGTACCTATAAAAGAATTGTAGAAGGGGTAATTAGATACTTCGCCTATGGAGAGAATCTAAGCCAACTAATGAAACTAACATATATTGCCGAGTACTCATGTTTAAAGACCCCTAGCGGGTAAAGAAAAAACCTCGCTCGCTAGAGTTCGGAAGAAATTGAACACTGGGGAATCTTGGGGGATAAAATACACCATCAAGAACAAACCCAAATATGAAATTTGGCCAAGGTTCAACTGGGAGAAAATAAAAAGGATGAGAAATTATAAAGGGATAAACCCTGAGATAATCCCCAATCCCCATATTTATCTCGGAAGAACTCATCTCACCGACCGCTTGAAAGCGGAACAATGTGACCTGTGCCAAACAAAAAACTGTAGATTGAAAATTCACCATACGAAAACAGTACGAAATCGTAACTGGCAAAGTATCTTGAATAAAGAAACAATGGCACTCTGCAAAAGATGTCATCGATTCAAAACCAATCAACAAAGAAACAATTTCAACAGAATAAATAAATAAATAAAACCTCTGAATAACAGCCAATTATGTAGTAATACATAAAAAGGTTCTCGAAAGAGACTATAAATGGGAAAGCCGTATGCTGGGAAACTTGCTTGTCCGGTTTGGATGGGGGCTGTCTGTAATAGAGAATAATAAAACTCTCGAAACGCAGACAATCTATCCATATTTTAATGACATTGGTTATTATTAACAACAACTTGCTAACAAAGACAAAATCGGATCTTCCGATTTATGACCATTCAAAATCTTATCAAAACTCCAAAAAAATCTAACTTTTTTTATTATATCAAAGTCTGTTATTCTTTTTACTGTTGGAATAAAAGAAGTTTATTTAATTTAGAATCGTACTGCTTTAAACAGATTCGATTTCTCTTCTGTCCATAAAAAAAGATAATAGTTAATTATATTTATATAATAAAAAAACCAATTCTAACTGGTAAACAAAATAAAATCAACTATCAATATATTAAAATTTAAAGGAATAATAAAAATTAAAGGGGATTTAATTTAATGTTTAAATTACAAAATCTAATTATTTGTTTATTTATTTTTTTAGGATTATTATTTAAAATTAATAATAATCAAGTGATGGCGATGAATGATTTAAATGATGAAAATTACATAAATAATAAAATTAATAAACTTTATTTAGAACGAAAAGAATTAGCTACTAAAATTTCATATTTTCGTATTCATAGTTTAGATGATGATGTAAAATTGCAAAAACAATTACATGATTTAGATCAAACAATTAAAAATCTTTATCAAAGAATTTGTGATATCAAACTTTTAAATTATATAAATGAACAAAATTGGCATTATTCATATGACAGAAATCAAATAGCAAATCAAATTTTAAGTAGTTCTTATCAAAATCCTGCAACACAAGAACTTATAACAAAACATCAAAAATTAATGTTAAAAATTAAGAATTTAAACCAAAAATATATTAATTTAAAATATAAATTAAATAAATTTAATTAATTTTTAATCACAACCCAAAGACTCTCTCGCGGGGGGGTCTTTTTTATATGATATACAAAATCTTAAAAAGGAAATCAAAAACTATGTTAATTAAAAAAAATCTTTTTATTTTTACCAAATAACCTCATTTTTTTAATCATTACTTTAAGTGCGTTTATTCAGGTTATCATTGTTTATTATTTTATTAATTTCTATCTTTTAAGCATCAAACTAATACCGATTAAAGTAAGGAATATTGGTTTAATTTTATACTATTAATAACCCGAATCATCATATGTGGCATCTATTAATATACTTGGTTAATAAAATTAAATAATGTTCTTAATATTGTAAGTAGTTATTTATTTATCAAAATCAATATTTAAACTTAGGTTTATTAACAATTATTTTATTATTTCTTCCTCATTCATTTATTATATTTAATTGGTTTTATTATTAAATGTATTTATCACATTTTTTGTTTTCTTTATTTTTTAGGAAAATATCTTTGGTTATTTAAAAAATTTTTAAGAAAGAGTAATTAATCATGAAAATTAACTTAAATCAATGTACTAAAGTATAGTTCTAACGTCGTCAAAAATATATTGATGCTTCAGAAATAGGTAGTATCATAGGTAACGACCATTTCTGAAGTTTTGAGCAATTGGTAAATGATAAACTTTTCGGAGCACCTTTCACTGGTAATAAGTTCACTGAACACGGCAAAAACACACTAAACCCTTATTTTGTGAAAACTAGTTATCATGTTCATCATAATCAAAATTACTTTTTAGTCCCTTAAAATCTTATCTTTTTTCTGAAAAAAACTTATTTAACATTTGAAAAATTGTTGAATAAAATTTAACTGTTACTAGTTTGTTTCAAGACAAAAGAAAAAATTATTTTACTTCTTCACTTATTAGTTAACCAAAAAAAGTTAAAAACTCATGAAGAAAATAAAAAAATATTTTATTAGTTTTCAAACTTACCGAAAGTTCTAAAATAGTTCTATATTCGAAAAGGTAAGAGAAAGTATATTAGTTAATCAACAAATTAAATTATTATAAACAGTAATTTTTTATAAACGACCTAATTTAAAACCCACTTTAATCCCTTTAGTTAAATTATGCTTGTGGTTATCGGAAAATCACTGTTTTATATCAAATTACTGTACTGTTCCGTTTTTTAGGCATTTTTTATTTCCAAATTCTTCTTTAAGACTTAAAAGTTAAATAGATAATTTCATATTTTTTCAAACTAACAAAGTAATTTCATTACATTTAAAAAGTGTCTAATATTTTTTCATAATTTACTCATTATAATTTGCTAATTTAAAAAGATATTTTTTAAATATAAAAATGAAATAAAATAATACCCCCCATTTGTTTTAGGGTTTAAATTAAGCTAAAAAGGAACCGTTTAATTTTAAGCCAAAATTATAAAAATTAAAAGTAAATGTTTTTCTAAGTTTTTGAGAGACCATTTAAAGGCGAAATTGAATTTAAAAAAAGGGTCTATAACAATCCTAAGGTCAAATATAACCCTAATTGTAACTAAATTGAAGCGAGAGGGGAAAAATAAATTTGTTTTTAGAGGCATTTTTTATATATATAATTTTCCTATTTTTTCATAGTCAATTTTAATAAATTTATATTTTTTATTTACATAATCAATATTTTTTTACATCTTTTATATTATTAAAAAATGGTAAATAATCATGCAAAAAAAACATTTAATTTATCTTTCATATTAATTATTCTTTCTTTTTCATAATAAAGTTTAATTAAAAAATTTTTTCTATCTAATATTTTTTCTAAAAAAATATTTTTAATTAATTGTTTAGCTTCATGAAAAAATATGTTTACACTTTTATTGTTATTGTAATATTTGTTTTATATTTGTTTTTAAAAGAAAATCTAAAAATATTTCCTCCCAAAACAGTATTGAAAGTTAAATTTAATTTATTCATTATACTGTAACATAAAGAACGTGTTCCTATTCTTGTAAGATGTTCTATTATAAGATTTTTAGGATATTTTTCATCATTTTTTTCAAAAAAACCATTATTTCTTTTTTAATTTCATTATCTTTAAATGATTCTAATGGATAAATATATTCTTTTATTTCATCATATTTTGCATCATCAAAATTTAGTAAATATTCAAAATTTATTTATTTTAATCATATTAATTATTCTAAAATAACTATCTCGATATTTTGTATGATGAAAATCATCAAATCTCTTTTCTGCTTCTTCTATACTGATTTTATTTTCTTTATAAAGTTTATTTAAGTTTTTTAATTCTTTTATGAAAACTAATTTTTCTTTTTTTTATTTTATATCCTTATAAATTTTTTTTGGTGAAAATGATTGATTTTGATAAGCTTTACAAAAAATGGCATAATTTGAGAACAACATTTTTTTGGAAAGAATTTTGTTTACTAATTGATTTTATTATTTATAATTAAAATAATTATATTTTGTAATTATGTTTGAAATTATTATTTCAAGTTATTGCTTAATAATAAGTAAAATAAAATATTCGTTATACACAAAATGATTAATAAATAAATTTGAATATATTTTTTAAATACGAATGTCCATGTTTGAAAATTAATGGAAGAATAAATATTTTGGGAATATTTGTGAATTGATTTTATTAATTTTTGAAATAAATTTGATTTTTGTTTTTTAAGTATTTTATTTTTGTGTTGATATGGTAAAAATTCTATATTTGTTTCTGATAAAATATTATCTTTTTGAAAAATCTGATGATTTTTGTTTTTTTCTTTTATTAATGGATTTTTATAATTTAAATTAATTGTGTTTGTTGTTGATTTTTCTTGTATTTGATATTTATCTTCATTTAATGTTGTTTGAATCGGTTTAAAGTTTGTGAATTTTTTTTTAAATTTATTAATATTTTCATTTTGTTTTCGATCAGTTTCATCTTGTTTTTGATAATTTTTAGTTAAGGTTTTGAATCTTTGATTGAAATTAATAAAACTTTTATCTTGTCTTTGATTAATTTCAGTTAATGTTTGTAATTTTTTATCAAAATCCATAATACTTTTATCTTGTTTTTGATCGTTTTCTTGGCTTTTTACATCATTTTCATCATGTCTTCGATCATTTTGGTAATGTTTTTCATCGTTTTTGTCGTGTCTTTTATCATTTTTGTTATGTATTTGATCATTTTCATCATGTCTTCGATCATTTTCATCATGTCTTCGATCATTTTCATCATGTCTTTGATTGTTTTTGTCGTGTCTTTCATCATTTTCATCATGTCTTCGATCATTTGCATTTAATGTTTGTAATCTTTTATCAAAATCCAGAATACTTTTATCATGTCTTTCGACAATTGTAGTTAATTTTTGTAATCTCGGAACAAAATCCAGAATATCTGCATCGTGTTTTTGATCATTTTCGTCGTGTTTTTCATTAATTTTAGTTAATTTTTCTATTTTTTCTTTTAAATCATTAATTTTTTGATCATAAGTAATAAAATAATTTTTTAACTGATTTTGAAAATAATCTTGTAATTCTTTTTTTGTATCTTCTAAATTGTTTAGAGTGGCAGGTATATCTTTCATTTGTTTTTTTAAATTCATAATTTCGTTTTGAGCATCTTCTATTTCAAGTCTTAGAAATATAGCAAATAACGGATTATGGATTATTTTATTTATTATACCTATTTTAGTTGGCGACCATTTTATAAAATTATTTGATGTTGTATCTAACATTATATCTATTATATTTTTTAAGTAAGAATTATATAAATTTAAAATATTTTTTTTCTTGTGATATTCTAATAATAATATTTTCTGGAAATGTTCTAAAATTTTTTCTTCTGAAGTCGGTATATTTATAGATGTAAACAAGGAGTTGTTTATATAATTTTCTTCGTTTTGAATATAGAGTTTTTCTTCGGGTTTTAAATCAGATAATTCTATTTCTGTCTTTATTTGATCATATAATTTCGCTAATTTATTTTTTTCTTTAAATTGATTTTTTATTTTTTCTTTTAAAATTAACAAATTTTGTTGATATGTCAATTTTGAATCTATTGCTATTAAATTATTTTCAAATGCTTTTTCATTTGTTATTCGATTTTCTATTACATTATAATAATTAAATTGAGCTTGCATTTTTTTAAGTTGTTCTTTTAATTTAATAATTTCTTTTTCTTTATCTTCTAAAATAAATTTCAATATTATTGCATAAAAAGGATATTTTATATTTTGGATTTGCGGATTTTTGTATAATTCATTAATTTGATATATATGGGAATTTTTCATTTTATTGTGAATTAAATTATAATTTAAAAAAAATTCATATTTAGCAAATAAATGATTTTTTTTTCTATATTCTTTTAATAATATATGATTAAGTTCTTCGATTACATCATCTTTTAAGGTTATTTGAGGATCAATCTTGATTAATTCTTTTATAAATTTTTCTTCATTTTGGATTGATGGAATATTTGATATTTTAAAGTTAATATCTAAGTCTTTGTTTGCTAATTCAAAAGCTTTTGCTATTTTATTTCGCTCTAAAAATTCATTAATTATTCTTTCTTTTAAAATTATAATAATTTCATCAGGTGAAATAATATTACTATCTATAAAAAGTAATTTTTGTTCTTCACTCGACAAATTGATATTATTTATTTTTAAATTTTCAGATTTATTTATTTGTTTATTATAAAATAATTTGGATTTATTGATATTATTTATATTAAAAAATATTATTAAAAAAATATTTAATAATAAAAAAAATATAAAAAATATAATTAATAATTTAACAATTTTATTTTGTATGGATTTGTCAAACATAATAAGTAAACCTTTTCTGTTAATTTATCTTAATTTCTTATTGAATTTGTTTTTTAATTAAAATACCTTCAAAATTATTAAAAAATTAAATATAAAATCATAAATATATTTTATGTATGGTAAGAATAATTTTTTATTATATTAACCCAAAATATCTTTAATATAATTATTAAGTTTAAAATTAATTTACCAAATTAAAATTTTGTTAAAAATATTTATTTATCTATAAATTACAAATGTTAAATAAAAAAATTTCAAAAAAAATAATTATAAATTAATAAATATTTTAAAAATAATTAAATTTTTTAAATAAAAAATCATGGAAACTAAGAAATAAAAAAATAAAAATATTAATAGATAATTTATAATTTATTGATTCATAATTTATTGAAAAAAACCGATTTAAATTAAAATTTAATATATCTAATTTATAAATATTAAAATTAATTTTGAATTTAATAACATGTAACTAATTATACCAAATATTAATATTTTCGTCCATATTAAAAAATAAAATTAAAGTAGTTATATTTAATAAATAAAATAAGAGATAAAAAAGTTATATATAAATTTGTCTTTAATGAATATTTAAGATAGTATTTGAATAATGTTTTTTGTTTTAATCTACTAAAAATAATATTCCTAATTTATCAAATATTTTTTAAATTTTATTTTTTTTAAAAAAACTAAAAATAAAGTTTTTATTACAACAGTATTTTTTAAAATAAATTCAAAATAATTTAAAATTTTTTTTAAAAAAAATATAAAATATTAATAATAAATAATATTCCAAATAGTTTAGTAGGTTGTTAATGAAAAACAACAAAAAACAAAATTCTTTATGTCTTAGTTTCTAGAGATAGTAGAAAACTAAAATATATTTGTTTAAAATTATTACATTTACTGGAATAACCAAATATATATTTTACTAATTAATAGCTTTTAATTATATATATAAATTTAGATTAATACAAAATTATAAATATTGCATATACTTTTTATTGCTGAAACATTAACTAATATATCAAATTTATATTAATTACAAACAATTATTTTAATAAATTTTTTCACAATAAAAAAAATCAAAATATAAATTATTAATAATTTATTTCATTAATTATTTCAAATCAGTATTAATAAATAATGCTAATAATCTCTAATATAATTAAATAAAAAAGTCTTTGATAAAAATAATTGGCATCTCGCGCTAAATTTAAAGTAATAATTTATTTTAATATGTACCTTTTTCATTATAAAATTTTTTAAATGCATGAGATATTAACAAGTTTTCAAATATAAGTTGTTTCAAAAAAAAGACAAAAATATTTTAACTCTTTGTTTATTTTGATTTACTCACAAAAAATTTTAAGGTTATTTTAATTATTTTAATTTTTTAAGTAATTATAGATTAATAATGGCAAAAATAATTCAATTATGTTTTTAAATAAACTGTTAATTGATTTATTAAACACAAACTTTTCTCAATATACCCTGTTCGCTACATAATGTTTTTTTAAGTAATTAACAATAAAGCTACCAATTATTGGTTATTTTTGTTTTACTTTTTTTTAAATGATTTAAATTTGTTGAATTTTTTCTTTGAAACATTTTTTTACATTTGGAAAAAGTTTAAAAAAATAACTTCTCATTATATATTTAAACCCAAAATTAAAAAAATCTCAAATAAAATAAAAAAATTTTAATTTAATAAAAAAAATACATATAATATTGAACTTTTAGAAGAAAAAAATAATCAGAATTTCGAATCTAAAAAATAATTTTTTAAATTAAGAATTTAAATTTTCAGAAACTTTTTGTCAAGAATCAATTAACCAGCTCAATAATATAATAAAAGAAATATAGTTATTGTTAAAATCATTAAAGAATAAATAAATCTGCTAAATTTACTAAAACTTATTATACTATCATGATTAACATTTTTATATTTAGAAATTATTTGATTTGATCTATTCTGATTATTTTCGGAAATAATTCGAAAATTATTTTTTTTAAATAATAATAAATAAAAAATTGGAAATAAAAAATTTTTATAAATTAAAAACAACTCTTATTAATATAATTAAAAAACGAAGAATATTTTTAAAAAACGAAATTTCATATATAACAAACTCAATTATTAAAGAATAAATTAATCTAAGAATTTTAATAAAACGCATTCTATTATTATGATTGAAAAATATTAGAGATAAAAAATTTTTACATATTAAAAAAAATTCTATAAAAATCACGATTAAACATATTAAAGGTATTATATCTCAATGGGCGCCAAGATATGCCTAAATATCGTGTTATCTAACCAATAACCAATGCTGATAAACATTGAATGGATATGATCGGTCTGTTAAACGAAAGAATAACAGATTAAAGCAGGTCATAAAAGCGGGTTGAGACGAAGTAGTTAATCAAGAAGACCTCGCAACCAAATTGCCTCACGGATAAGTCTGAAATGACCAAAGAAGAAAAGTAGATGTAATGTGAGACCTATCACGCAAACTAATGAAACCGTGTAGTTCAGTAGCTATCAATTCAGGATTGAGGAATTGTATAGTTTATCAATGAAGAAAGCTGAAATCTCACCGACGGTCAGAAAAGACACTAAAACATTATCGGTTACTTCACCTAAAAGGCAAAGGTAGATATTTAGAGTAACTTGGAGAATCCTAAAACTAAGTAATTAAATTTACTAATTCAGAAATAAAAGTCTGGATGGTCAAGGATAAAGAATCTTCTTAGTAGTCGTAAGGGTAAACCTAAATTTGGAATAATTTAGTTAATCGTCTTACCCAGAAGAGAGTTAATCACTCTTATAGGGCGAAAGAAGAAAGTAATTTATTATTTATTCAATGGTATCAAGGAAAGAGTTGATAAATTATGTCAACAACGGTTTCACCAGAAACTAAACTTTCACGAACATTGAATAAGATTCAATATTGTTCATCAAACAATTACTCCATAAAAAGAGAACTCCAACAGGGAATGAATAACTTTTACAACACGTTAACAGCATTTAATAAAATTGCGGCTAACAAAGGAGCGGGTACCCCCGGAATCGACAATGAAACCATTGATGGAATCAATCTTGGAATACGTCCATAACGGTTACCACCCCAAACCAGTTAAAATAATCTTCATTCCTAACGATAATAAAAAAACCAGACCTTTGGACATACCAACCATCAAGGATAGATTGATACAAAAATGCCTGGAACAACTCTTAACTCCCTATTTTGAAAATATTTTTTCAGAATGGAGCTTTGGATTTAGAACCAAAAAATCTTGCCATGATGCTATCAAACGCGTCAAACAAAGATTTAAAGGAATAGATTATATTGTCAAAATCGACTTAAAAGGTTATTTTGAAACTATCAATCATGAGATTCTCATGAGAACCTTAAATCAGTTCATCAAAAAGAATAAAACGCTCTCAACCATTAACAAATGGTTGAAAGCCGGTTTCATGAAAGATG
>JAUZJE010000001.1:145894-177033 GCA_032886695.1 'Waltheria sp.' little leaf phytoplasma | reverse complement strand
AAGAGTGATTAACTCTCTTCTGGGTAAGACGATTAACTAAATTATTCCAAATTTAGGTTTATCCTTACGACTACTAAGAAGATTCTTTATCCTTGACCATCCAGACTTTTATTTCTGAATTAGTAAATTTAATTACTTAGTTTTAGGATTCTCCAAGTTACCCTAAATTTCTACCTTAATTCTTTAGGGGAAGTATCCTCTTTTTAGAGAGGCTGATTCCAGGTTTTTTTATTTGATAAACTATCCCATACGTATGATATATATTGATAGTCTCTGGACTGTCCGTTTAAGCAACTTCCGGAGCAGGTCTTAAAATTACATCAATTTTCCTTCTTAGGCCATTCCAGGCTTCTCCATAGAATTATTCGGTGGCGGAGTCGTCTTGACTAATTTGCTTTGGTCGCAACCCGCTTTTATGATCTGCTCTAATCTGACATTCTTTCGTTTGTTAGACCGACCATCTCCTTTCAGGGTTTATCTGCCCTGGCTATTGGTTAGATAGCACGAAATTTAGGCCTCTTTGGCGCCCTCATACCTTTAATAGGAGTCGTAAGTTGACCATTTTGAATTAAATAACCGATATTAACCATAAAATTAAATTCTCCTGTATTGGGATCAACAGTTCCACCTCCTAAATATTTAGCATAAAAACCATAATTTGTTTCTCTAATAATTTGTTCAGGATCATGCGGTCCTGCAGAAATATAAGTAGAATTCATACGTGAAGTAGGCGGATACTTATAAGATTCTCGTCGACTAGAACCTGTAGGTGGCATATTTAATTTATAACCGTTACGCATATCTACTAAATAAGATTTCAAAATACCATTACTAATTAAGAGATTTTTTTGTGTCAAATTACCTTCATCATCAATTTTGGTTGACCCCCAAGCTTCAGGTATACAACCATGATCCACAGCGGTCACTAGAGAAGAAGCTATTTTTTTGCCAATTTTATTAGAAAAAGGCGATAATCCTCTAGCAACTGATGTTGCTTCTAAAGAATGTCCGCATGCTTCATGAAAAATAACTCCGCCTGAACCATTATTAATCACAACAGTCATCATTTGAGCCTTAATTTCTTGTGCCGATAACATCTCAACAGATTGTTTTGCTACTTGTTGAGATATTTCTTGTAAATTTAAAGAATTTAAAAAAAATCCAGTAGACCCTTTTCCAAAACTTCTACTAAATTCTTGTATATTAGAATCACTTTGAGCCACAGAAGTTAAATTTAAATTAATATAATAACGATTATCAAAACGAGAAATACCTCGACTATTTACTATCCAAACTTTTTGGCATTTATCATACGGATAGATTATTGGCGTTTCTTTGATAAAATTGGTTTTTTTATCAAATATTACCAATAGCCCCCGTCCAAACGGTGCGAGCAAGTTTCCAAGCACACCGCTTTCCCTAATTTATCCCTGTTCCGGGTTTAACTTCGTGTCACCACTAGTTAAATGTTTATTCTTGACCTTTTATTCTATTCGAAGATGCTCATATCGTTCATTTGTGAATTGGTCCACTTTTGATGACAAACCTATCATTTTTTTGATCCAGCATCTTGATCCAACATCTTTCTCCGGTTAGGTTCCGAAAGTGGTGAATTTCCAAAGATTGATTTTCTAATCGGAAAACTTCACATTTTTGTACCGTTAACCTGTCAGTTAATCTGGTTCTTCCTTTGAAGAGATGGAAATTGATAACTATTTCGATTATTTCACCTTTGTAGTTTCTCATTCTTTTAAATCTTTCCTAGGAGAAATTTTCCCATGATCCAACTTTTGTTTTTTCAGATTGCAAATTATATCTTATTCCCTGCCCTGGTATTAGTTAAGTTATTCATTTCCTATTTGAGTTTTTAGTTTTTGTTTTAATAGGGATTGTTTTAAAGATTGGTCATGAATTTTATTCGTGATCCGGAGAAGCTGCGATTTTAATGGCTCAAAATCATTCCTAACCCTAATGAATAAACAATAAATTACTTTCTTCTTTCGCCCTATAAGAGTGATTAACTCTCTTCTGGGTAAGACGATTAACTAAATTATTCCAAATTTAGGTTTACCCTTACGACTACTAAGAAGATTCTTTATCCTTGACTATCAGGGTTTTTATGTCCGGATTGGTAAATTTAATTACCTAGTTTTAGGATTCTCCAAGTTACGCTAAATATCAACCTTGGTTCCTTAGGGGAAGTAACCATTTTATTAATGGTGAGATTCCAGATTTGTTCAGTGATAAAATACCTAACACTTAGAAGATATGTTGGTAGACTCTGGACTGATCGTTTACAATAGTTTGCGAAACAGGTTGTGAAATTACATCTACTTTACTTCTTAGGCCATTTCAGGCTTACCCTTAAAACCATTCGGTGGCGGAGTCTTTTTGACTAACTACTTCATCGCAACCCGCTTTTAAGAACTGCTGTAATTCTTGAAAGTTTTCTTTCAAGAACCGTTCTTATCCTGTCAGTGTTTATCGCACTGGTAATTGGTTAGATAACACGATATTTAGGCCTCTTTGGCGCCCTTCTAAATTCACTAAACTTTTAATTATTCGAGAATCTGTCTGACGAATTACACGAGAACAATATAGCATTTTATCAATTTTTTGTTGCCAAGTAATATCATCACAAATTTTTTGTGAGATATTTGGTTCAAAATTAAAATTTTTAGAAAAAATTTTAGTTTTATTTTTTAATAAATTTTTATATTTAAAAATTAAATCTACAATATGTTGATAAATTATTTCATTAGTATATAAATAAATTTCTTGATTTTTAATTAATAATCGAATACCTAAACCATAAATATGATTTTCTATAGAACTTACTACATTTTGATCAATAACTTTCCATAAGTTATACAAAGTATCTTCAAAATAAAATTCAACAAAATCAATCCCTTCTCCTAAAGATAAATTAAAAATCTTTTGAATTTCTTCAATATTTAACATACAATAATTTTCTTCTTTCATATACCATAATTTTATAATAGGAATAATTTGTTTAAATAATTTGTTCCTATTTAAATAAATAAAATTGTCATTCAGTTATTTATTAAAAAAAACTTCGTATCTAAATCAGAAAACCATCCCTATCAATTCAACTTTTATCATAATATAACTTATTTAAAAGACTAATATTTTGACACCAGTTGTTGATTTTTTTGATTATCATCATCCTTTATTTCTTGAATTATGTAATATTTTTCATTCATTTATTGATCGAGTTTTTAACGATAACAATTATTACATAAAGAGATATTTTGATTATTTCTCGCACAAAGCCAATTAAAGTCAAGTGTTAGTTTTGTAGAAGTTTTTTTAATTAAAGATAAACTTTAAATTTATATACCCTTAATCTGAATGTTAATTTTTTAACCCGAAGAAAAATGATGATTAATAATCAAATCTAATTTCCTTTTAATATTTATCATCTCTATTTATCTTTCCACAGTAGAGAACATCTAAATTTTTGGGTAAGATTCCCAAATGCCCGAATTTAATGATATTTAAAATAGCTTAGAGAATCCTAAAAATAATATTAATGAGATACATAAAATATGCTGATGATTTCGTTATTATCGTTAAAAAGGTGGGGAGAAATAAATCAAAAGGAATTTAAAGACTAGTTAGTCAATGGTTGACGGAGGACCTAGGTCTCAAAGTCAGCAGGAATAAATCCTAAATTGTTCTAGACATCAAAGGCTGTAGATTTCTATCATACATGGTGAAAATTAATCCTACCAGAAACGCCAGAATTAAAAAAACCACCAAAAACTCCTTAAATGGGGAAAATTAATGTACTAATTCCACCGAAAAACATCAAAAAATACACCAAAGATTATAATTGGGGGGGAAAAAGGGAAATTTGTACCTTACCAAAATTTAATCTATCGGAAATCAGAGGAAATCATTAGGACTTATAAAATAATTGTCTGAGAAATTATCCAATATTTTTGTATGGCCAAGAGAACTTGAGTCAACTAACGTACTTAAATTATATCTCCGAATACAGTTGTTTCAAGACATTAGCAAACAAATGAAAAAACTTCATTACCAAAATAATCAACCATCCATCAAGATGAGGAATAAAATATAACTTATAACCCAAAAAGATAAAAATGGAATTATGGGGTAAATTCTCCTAGGAAAGATTTAAAAGAATGAGAACCTACAAAGGCGAAGTAACCGAAATAGTCATCAATCCCCATCTCTTCAAAGGACGAACCAGATTAACTAACAGGCTAACGGCACAAAAATGTGAAGTTTTCCGATTAGAAAATCAATCTTTGGAAATTCACCACTTTCGGAACCTAACTGGAGAAAGATGTTGGATCAAGATGCTGGATCAAAAAAATGATAAGCTTATCAATCAGAAGCGGATCAAAACACCCATAAATGAACGATATGAGCATCTTCGAACAGAATAAAAGGTTAAGAATAAACATTTAACTAGTGGTGACACGAAGTTGAACTCGGAGCAAGGATAAATTAGGAAAAGCAGTACGCTTGGAAACTTGCTCGCACCGTTTGGACGGGGGGCTGTTGGTAATAGTTGATAGCTATCAAGGAAACGTCAATAATCTATCTGTATTTTTCTATAGATGGTTTGTTAAATTAAAAATTTTTGATACACTTTTTAAATTATTCTTAAAACCGTTTTGTAACAGTATCCTTCTAACTAACTATTGGGCTTCAAACAACTTTGAAAAACTACTTTCGTTTCCTATTCTTTCGTTTTAAAAAATTTTCAGAGTTAATAAATCTTAATAGTTAGTAAAATAAATAGATATTTAGACCTATTTAGTCCTTATAAGTAATCAATTATTAAAAACTTATAAAAATTGTTAATTTAAAAAAATTTAATTTTTTAACATTCTTAAACCATTTAATAAAACTAAAATAGTACTAATTTCATGTAAAAAGACTGCAAATGGTAAAAATAAACTGGTAAAAAAATTACTAATAGTTAAAATAATAATAACGCTGATCGCAAAAATCATATTTTGAAAAACTATATTATTCAATCTAACAGCTACTTTATGAACCTGAATAATTTTAATTAAATTATTCTTCATCAAAACAATATCCGCAATATCTGCAATTACATCTACACCTTCTTGTAAGGCAATTCCTACATCAGCATTTGCTAAAGCCAGAGCATCATTGACGCCATCTCCTACCATAGCTACACCTTTATATTTTTTTCTTAATTCATTTATTTTTAATAACTTATCTTCTGGTAAACATTCTGCAAAAACATAATCTATATTCAAACAAACTGCTACATTTTGAGCTGTTTTATAATTATCTCCGGTTAAAACAATTGTTTTAATATTATTATTTTGGAAATATTTTATTATTTCAAAACATTCCGGACGCAAAATATCAAAAATTGCCATAACTATTAAAACATCATTATCGCAACTAAAATAAAGCACAGTATAACCATCATTTAAAAATAATTGTATTTTTTCATCTAATGATGAGGATAAAGAAATTCTATTATTCGAGGAATAGCTATTTAAATCGCTATATTTAGCTACTTTATAATGTTTACCTTGATAAAAAGATTCAACACCTATTCCGATTAAATTATTTACTTCTATATCAGAATAATTGTTATTCAATTTATCTTCAATAAAAAAAACATTTTTTAAATATTTTGTAATTGATCTAGCTAAAGGATGATTAGATTTTTGTTCCATATGGTAAAAAATAGACAAAAATTTATTTTTCTCATCTTCACATAAAGAACTATCAAATAAAAATTCTTTAATTACAGGCTTACCAATTGTTAAAGTTCCAGTTTTATCAAAAACAATAGCTTTAATATTAGCTAAAAAACTCAAAGCATTACCATTTTTTAATAAAATTCTTTGTTTAGCTAAGAAAGAAATAGCAGATAAAGTAGCCGGAATATCAGCAACAACTAAAGCACAAGGAGAAGCAACAGTTAAAAAAACTATAATTTTTTCAAAAATTTTATTAAACAAATAATATTCAAAACCTTTAATAAAATTAATTGTTTGAAAAAAAACTAAAATTAAAAAAGATATTAACAACACAGTTTTTACATAAACCGGTTCTAAACGTTTAATTAAGGTAGCATTTTTAGAAACATTATTTTTTAACTCATGAGATAATTTAATAATTCGAGAAAATAAATTTTGATCGGTATTAGCAGTAATTTTAATAATTAAAGTATTACCAAGATTAATATTACTACCATAAACTTTATCGCCTTTTTTTTTATCAACAGGTATACTTTCTCCAGTAATATTAGATTCATCCACACAAGAATTACCAGAAACTACTATTCCATCAGAAGGAATTTGATCACCACTTAAAACAATAACTTCATCTCCGATATTTAATTTATCTACTTCTATCAAAGTAAAATTACCATTAATATCTATTAAACGAGCTTGTGTAGGCGCCATTTTTAAAAGATTTCTAATTTCTTTATGACTTTTAGTTTCTATGTATTCTTCTAAAAAATTTGAAGTCGCAAAGATAATAATTAATAAAATAGCTTCATTAAAATTATTTAAAAAAACAGCTCCCAAAGCGCCTAATAACATTAAAATATGTATATTTGGTGTAAATTTACGTTTTTTTTTAGTGTCATGATAAGTATCTAATAAACCTTCAAGAATAACATGATAACCTGTACAACTCAAAATTAACAAAGTAATAATGCGTTTAAATAATAAACATTCGTGATCATTCAAATTAAACACTTTAAATACTACTACAGGAACAAAACAGAATAAATATAAAAACAAACCCCAAACAAAAAGAAAAAAGTACTTAGAATTATTTTTGTAACCCGAATTAAAATGTTGTCGATCATTTTTCTCAGAATTATAAACACTAGAATGTTGTTTCAAAATATAAATACCATTAACCCTTATAAAATGCGAAGAAAAATATATAAACTTAAAACTAATTTATATATTTTTCCAATTTTTAAACCAAAAAATAATTAAAAGAAATACTTTTGAGTAAATTTTTTAATAGAAAAATAAATTTTCAAACAGAAAAAATTCAAAATTAATCACAATCATAACTTTCTTCATTACTAGAATCATTATTTTTATTATTGTTTTTTTCATTATCTTGTGAATTTGCTGATTTTAAATCAACTTGTTCTGAACTAGTTATATTATTATTATTATTTTGCTCAGAAACTTTTGCATAAAATTCTTCTAAAACTCTTTCATTTAACATATTTCGAGTATGAGTATTAGTGGGATGAGCTACATCTTTAAAAATCCCTGTATTCAACTTGGAACTAGGCATAGCAACAAAATGACCTCTATTACCGAGAATGATTCTAACACCATGAATCACAAAACAATCATCTATAAAAATACTCGAAACAGCTTTTAATCTTGGATGCTCTTTATCATTAAGTTTTATTCTAACACCAGTAATTTTCATTACATACCATCCTATTATTTTTTAAAAATTTATCAAAATTAATTTTTTTTAATAAACTACTGTAAAAAATTATAATCCTTTTTTTGAATTTAAACAATCTTTTATGGGATTATTTTATCACAATTTATATACAATATTACAATGAAATAAATTATTACACTTTCAAAATATCATAAATTTCTTGATTATTACCGCTGAAAATAACTCCAAAATAATTTAGCTATTTTTTGCAATTCTAAAATATTTATTTCTTCTGCTCTAATATTTAGAGGTATCTGATATTTAACAAAAAAACTCATAATTTCAGATTTAGAAATATTTAAATAATCTTGAAAATTATTAATTAATTGTTTTCTTTTTTGTTTAAAAGCAATTTTTACAAATTTAAAAAAAACATTATATAAAAAATTTTTTTCTCTTAATGAAAATTCTTTTTTAGTAAATTTCAAAACCATTCCATCTACTTTAGGTTGAGGATAAAAATTAGTTTTCTTAACTATTTTAATAACATCAATAATAGCCAAAGATTGGCAAATAACACTTAAAGAATTATAATTTTTAACAAATGGACGAGATAATATTCTCCATGCCAATTCTTTTTGCAACATTATAGTAAAGCTTTTAATCTGAGATATAGCAAAAATTTTAAATAAAACAGCTGAAACAATATGATAAGGCAAATTGCCTACTAAAACCACTTCTTCTTTTGTGCTACCAAAATATTGTATAAAATCTTTTTCTATATCACGTTTTAAAAAATTATCATAAATGATATGAATATTGTGGTATTCAGGAAAAAATAAAAATTTTTTTAAAGTAAAATCAATTTCATAAGCTAAAATTTTTTTAGCTTTTAAAACCAATAATTTTGTTAAAGCGCCTTTACCGGGGCCAATTTCTACTATATTTTTATTAAATATATCAGCAGATTCTACAATTAAATTTAATATTTTCGAATTATTCAAAAAATTTTGACCATATTTTTTTTTAAAAATATGTTGTTCATTTTTAATCATTGAAATCACGATAATAAAAAAAATTACGCATATCTTTATAAGAATTTTGAAACATTATATTATTAATAAGAACAGATTTAAGACTCAAAGGTTTTATAATATTATCAGTAATATCACCAAAACCTATCAAAATTTGTTCCCCAATATTATCAACATTCTCACGATAAGTATCTCTTAAAATATAATCATCATAATAATAAGTATAATAAACCGAATTATCTCTATATTTTTGTTGAATTTTTTTAATAAATTCATAATTTTCAGAAACATTCAGAATGCATTTCCAAAAAACAATACGACGATGCAAAAAATCTTGGCAAAGATGAGATAAAATTAAATCTTGACTATCTTGAAAGGCAACAATTAAACTATTAATATAAAAATCATCAATTTTAGAATATAAATCTAAAGATTCTTTATTAGAAAAAAAATTTTTTAACAAAGTAATATCTAATTCAAATAAATAATTATTTTTAATTAAAAATTTAATTCTCTTAAAAATTTGTTCTAAAATAATAGCAAATAATATAATTTTAGAATGACAATAAACTTGTCTATACATGTAATAACGACTCATCAAATAATTTTCAATACTAGAAAGACCACTATTACGAAAAATAATTACTAATTCGTCCGTAGGAAAATCAGAAGTTTGCGGCACTTGATAAGCATTAGTAATTTCCATAATACCAATTAAACGATCCGAATCGATATAACCATAACTAACCCCGGCAAAAAAAGAATCTCTTTTTAAATAATCTAAACGATCAAAATCTAATTGACTTGTTAATAATTGCTTTAACAAAGTAAATCTTTTACTATTTTTATCATTCTTAATAACTTCGGCCACATCATATTTAAAATTCGTATCTATTTGATCTAATATAGAAATAATTTCTTTATTATTGATAATCATTTGAATAGTTTTATCTTCATGATTAATACCAAAAACATGTTCAAAAATATGAGAATAAGAACTATGTCCAATATCATGTAATAAAGAAGCTGTTAATAAAATTAATTTATTCCTTAAAGAAAATTTTTTTTCTATTAATTGAAATTTATGAAATTCTAAAAAACGTCTAGATAATTCATAAACACCTAAACTATGAGTAAAACGAGAATGTTCAGCACCAGGGAAAACCATATGGACACATCCTAATTGTTTAATACGTCTTAATCTCTGAAAAAGACGAGTATTAATTAGCTCTTCTAAAAACAAATATTCTAAATAAATATACCCATAAACAGGATCTTTAATAACTTCAATTTTTGTAAATTTTCTTGGTTCTTTTGACCAAAATGATTCTAAAATCACAAATAAAACTCTTTCTTCTATATAAATAATCTTTTTAATAATCTTTTTAATTTCTTTTCACAAGTAACTTTTGAGATTTTAATAACAATTTTTTTATTTATTTAAAAATTGAAGAAATCAAAAATTATTTTTACAAATAATTTTATAAATTAAACAATTTGTAGTTTTTAAATTATAAAAATCCAAAAATTTTGAATATTTAAAAATTTATAATAATTAAAACTAACAAACCTTCTATTTTAATTAGAAAAATTTATACAGATTTTAAAATTAACTTTATATTTTGATTATACGGATAGATTAATTGCGTTTTATACAATGATTTGTATTTGTTGTTTTATTTACAATCAGCCCCCGTCCAAACCGGACAAGCAAGTTTCCCAGCATCCGGCTTTCCATAATTTACTCTCTTTCGAGAACTAATGTCTCCTCACGGTTAATTAGCTATTTATTCCTATTGTTCTTATTCTTTCTGATATCATGTAATGTATTTGTTGATTGGTTATCTGGCGATGACAATCTTTACACAATACTTTATTCATGATCCTTTGGCGATGCGCATTGCGAATTTTCCCAATGTGATGAATTTGAAGTTGGGTTGTTTTGTCGCAATTCTCACAACGTTCCGCTTTTAGACGGTCAGTTAAATGCGTACGACCTTGGAATATGAATTTGTTAATGGTAATATCTGGGTTCCCTTTATAATTACGTATTTTTTTAATCCTATTCCAAGAGTAGAATTCCCAAGGTTCGTGTTGAGTTCTTCCTTTATTAAGATAAGCAATCCCCCCCCAGGTAGAACCAATTTTACATTTCTTTCGAACTCTGGCAATTGCCGTTTTCCGTTTCCTTGCCAGTGTTTTCAAACAGCTATATTCCGCTAGATAATTTAAATGAGTTAAGACATCAAGATTGTTAGCCAAACAGAAGTATCTGATAATTCCTCTAACAATTGTCTTGTAGGTTCGAATTATTTCTAATTCGTCTCTACCCGCTAATGTTTCGTCGTGTTTAACCTTACCCTTTTCCAACCAATTATATTCATATCCATATTCTTTGGCTTTCGCTTTAGGAATCTGGATGAGAACTTTGCCATTTAAGGAATTCTTGGTATTTTTCCTTTCCCTAGTTTTGTTTGTAGAGTTAACCTTTATCATGTAGGATAAAAACCTAGTTCCTTTGTTGGCTTTCACAATTTTGGACTTATCCTTACTAATCGTAAGGTTCAGGTCCTGCTTTAGCCATTGCGTTACTTGGTCTTTGATTCTTTCCGCATGGTTATATTCGCCTTTAATGCCGATAATAAAGTCGTCAGCATAACGGATATATTTAACTCTTGGTTTTGGATTTAAATTGATTTCTCTGTCAAATCCCAGTTCATGATGCTGGTGTGTTTTCCATGCCTTCTGATATTCTGGGTTACTCTTCTTAATTGACTTCCCTTCTTTAATCAGTTCTTCCATTTTCAGGTCAATGTAATGTAAATATACATTCGCTAACAAAGGGGAGATAATCCCTCCTTGGGGAGAGCCTGACAAAGATTCGTATTTGATCCCCTCTATCATGAAGCCAGCTTTTAACCACTTATTAATAGTTGAGAGCGTTTTATTCTTTCTGATGAACTAATTTAATTCTCATCAAAATCTCCTGATTGATGGTATCAAAGTAACCTTTTAAGTCAATTTTGACAAGGTAATCAATTCCTTTAAATCTTTGTTTGACGCCTTTGATGGCATCATAACCGGATTTTTTGGTTCTAAATCCCAAACTCCATTCTGAGAAGATATTTTCGAAGTAAGGAGTTAAGAGTTGTTCCAGGCATTTTTGTATCAATCTATCCTTGATGGTTGGTATGTCCAAGGGTCTGGTTTTTTTATTATCGTTAGGAATGAGGATTTTTTTGACTGGTTTCGGATGATAACCATTGTTGACGTATTCCCGATGGTATCTTTTTAATCTTTCCAGATTAATTCCATCGATGGTTTCCTTGTCAATTCCGGGGGTACCCGCTCCTTTGTTAGCCGCAATTTTATTAAATGCTGTTAACGTGTTGTAAAAGTTATTCATTCCCTGCTGGAGTTCTCTTTTTATGGAGTAATTGTTTGATGAACAATATTGAATTTTATCCAATGTTCGCGAAAGTTTAGTTTCTGGTGAAACAGCTGTTGACATAGTTATCAACTTCTTTCTCGATACCATTGAATAAATAATAAATTACTTTCTTCTTTCGCCCTATAAGAGTGATTAACTCTCTTCTGGGTAAGACGATTAACTAAATTATTCCACATTTAGGTTTACCCTTACGACTACTAAGAAGATTCTTTATCCTTGACCATCCGGGCTTTTATGTCCGGATTGGTAAATTTAATTACCTAGTTTTAGGATTCTCCAAGTTACCCTAAATTTCTACCTTAATTCTTTAGGGAAGTATCCTCTTTTTTGAGAGGTTGATTCCAGGTTTTCTTATTTGATAAACTACTCAATACTTATATATTATATTAATAGCTTCTGGACTGTCCGTTTCAGCAACTTTCGAGACAGGTCTCGTTATTACATCAACTTTCCTTCTTAGGCCATTCCAGGCTTCTCCATGGAATTATTTGGTGGCGAAGTCTTTTTGACTAATTTGCTTCGGTCGCAACCCGCTTTTATGGTCTGCTCTAATCTGACATTCTTTCGTCTGCCCGACCGACCATCTCCTTTCAGGGTTTATCAGCCCTGGCTATTAGTTAGATAGCACGAAATTTAGGCCTCTTTGGCGCACAATTCTACTAAATCGCCATTTTTTAAATGAAATGCTGAAGCATCATCCGTATCTATATGCAATTCTAAACTAAAATCCGCATTAACACGACATAAAACATTGTGCAAAATACCGGCTTTAATACCATCTACTCGAACACTCACCATTTGTTTATCAGTTAAACATAAATCTTTAGCTTCTTTATCAGACAAATGTATATGTCTATCGGCAATAATAACTCCTTCTTTAATAAATAATTTTCCGCATGGACCAATTAAAGTAGCGCTAGCAGAACCTTTAATATCTCCCGAACTTCTAACAGGAGCATCAAATTTATTTCTGATATTATCACTATTACTAATTTCTATTTGCGTAAATTTTCTTACAGGCCCCAATATACGAACATTTTTAAGAATATGATTATTAGAACTAATAACATCTATTTTTTCGTTAGCAGCAAATTGACCTTTTTGTGTTAAATCTTTAAACCAAGTTAATTTATAATTTTTACCAAATAAAATTTCTAAAGCTTCTAATGACAAATGAGCATGTCTACCAGAAACTCCCACAGGGATCATTTGTTTTTTTAACATAATTATATTCCTTCTTATTTTTATAAACATTTAGTCCAAAATAACAAATTAAACGGGATTTCTTTTATTTTTATTCAAAAACTAATGTTTATATGTTCATTCATAAATACATTTTTTTAATTTATTCAATAATAATAAATTTTTTTCCCTTAAAATCAATTGACTAACATACATTATAATACTTTTTAAAAATGGTAGCAATATCAAAAAACAGTAGTTTTCGAGAATCATTTAAACAAGTAAAATGTTATAATTAAATAATAAAATTGAAAAATTATTTTGACAATAAATTTCTTAGTAAGGTGAAAAATATATGAAAGTTGGAATTATAGGATTACCTAATGTAGGTAAATCAAGTTTATTTAATGCATTAACAGGATTAAATATTTTAGAAGCGAACTACCCTTTCGCAACTATCCAGCCTAACATAGCTATGATAGAAGTTCCCGATGAACGTTTAAAATATATTGCAAATTTTTTTAAATCTCAAAAAATCGTTAAAACTCAAATACAATTTGTAGACATCGCTGGTTTAGTTCCTGGAGCTTCCAAAGGAGAAGGATTAGGAAATCAATTTTTAAATCATATTCGTAATGTTGATATTCTTTGTCATGTCGTTAAATGTTTTGATGATCAAAAAATTATTCATATTCATGAAAAAATTAATCCTGTATTAGAAAGTCAAATGATCGAAACAGAACTAATTTTAGCTGATTTAGAACAAATTGAACAACGTTTAAACAAAATATGTCATTCCCAAAAAAAAACACAACAAGAAACAAAATTAGAAATTCAACTTTTACAAAAAATTAAAAAAAATTTAAGCCAAAATATTGCTGCTAGTGAATTGCACTTAACAGAAGAAGAAATACGAATAATAAAAAATTTCAATCTATTAACTCTTAAACCTATGATTTATATAGGTAATTTGCCAGAAAATAAAAATAATGAATGGGATAAAAATATTTTTTTTCAACAAATGAATCAGTATAGTTCCAATACTAATAAAAAATTCATTCCTATTTGTATTCTTGAAGCCAAAAAAAAATATTCTTCCGTATCAATTAATAAAAATACACTAGATATTGACCAAACACAAACATTATTTTCCTCTAAATATGCTTTAGAAAAAATAATTAAAAATAGTTATCAACTTTTAAATTTACAAACATATTTTACTGCCGGATCTAAAGAAACAAGAAGCTGGTCTTTCGTGAAAGGTTCTACAGCTCCTCAATGTGCTAAATCAATACATACAGATTTTCAACGCGGTTTTATTAGAGCAGAAGTTGTAAATTATAAAGAAATTATTAAATATAATAGTATTAACGAAATAAAAGAAAAAGGTAAATTACGTTCAGAAGGTAAAAATTATATAGTTCAAGATGGTGATATTATAAACTTTAAATTTCGCGTCTAACAAATCATAAACTATCTAATTTGTTGTATTTATTCGAATCTTTAATCCATTATTGCTATAAAAGGAAATATAATATAAAAATGAATCAAAAAGATAAACATTATACTAATACACTATCTATGCCCAAAACTGATTTTCCTATGAGAGGGAATTTACCACAAAAAGAACTTGAAATAGAAAAATATTGGTATCAAATCAATTTATATCAAAAAAATTTAAAAAAAAATCAAAATAATCCCGCATTTATCCTACATGATGGTCCTCCTTATGCCAACGGCGATATACATATCGGTCATGCTTTAAATAAAATTTTAAAAGATTTCATATTAAGATTTAAAACTATGCAAGGTTATAATACACCTTATATACCGGGTTGGGATACACATGGATTACCAATTGAAATTGCAGTTTTAAAAAAAAATTCTCAAAATAGAAATTTAACAACTAACATTTTTAACAAAGAGTGTCAAACGTTTGCTTTCCATTTTGTCCAAAAACAAAAAGAAAATTTTAAAAGATTAGGTATTTTAGGAGATTGGGATAATCCTTATTTGACTTGCGATAACAAATATATTGCAAACCAAACTAGAATTTTTGCCAAAATGTTAGAAAAAAAATTAATTTTTAAAAAATTAAAGCCTGTTTATTGGTCTACTTATTTAAATTCCTCTTTAGCTGAATCAGAAATAGAATATCACAAACATCAAACTTGGTCTATTTTTACAACCTTTAAAATAATAAATAATGAATATAAAGATTTTGAACAAAATGTTCAATTTATAATTTGGACCACTAACCCTTGGACTTTATCTTCTAATGAAGCCATTTGTGTCAACCCCAAATCCCAATATTATTTGATTAATGTCAATAAAAATCAAAAAAATCAAAAATATATTATAGGAGCTAAAGTTTTACAAAAATTGCAAATCAAATTCAATTGGCAAAAAATTGAAATTATTAAAGTTTTAACAGGTCAACAATTAGAAAATTTACAATACGAAAACACTTTATTTGGTAAAACAAAAAAAATTATTTTAGGTGATTTTGTTTCCGATCAAGAAGGTACAGGTTTGGTTAGTATATCACCAGGACATGGACAAGAAGATTTTGTAATAGGACAAAAATATAATTTAGAAACAAGTCTAAGTATTGATAAAAAAGGAAATATGACAGAATTATCTCCTCAATATCAAGGAATTTTTTTTCAAAAAGCTAATGATTTGATTATAGAAGATTTACAAAAACTAGGACTTCTAATTAAAGCAGAATTAATAGAACATTTATATCCTCATGATAATCGCATAAATAAACCTATTGTTTTCTTAGCTTTATCACAATGGTTTATAGATATTCAGAGTATCAAAAAAGAATTATTAAAAGAAATTAAAAACATTCAATGGTTTCCTAATTGGGGAGAACAAAAAATGTATAATATGATAATAAACCGAGAAGATTGGAATATAAGTAGACAAAGAAAATGGGGAGTACCTATTCCTATATTATATGATGAAAATCAAAACCCTATTCTAGATATTAAAATAATTAATCATTTTGCTAATTTATTTGAAAAATACGGAAAAGGTATTTGGAATGAATGGGAAATTTCAAAATTATTACCCGAACAATATATTAAAAAAAATAATAAATATCACTTATTTACTAAAGATATTGATATTATAGATGTTTGGTTTGATTCAGGTACTTCATATAATGTTTTACAAAATATTTCTTCAAATTTTTTTCCAGCCGATTTATATCTAGAAGGTTCAGATCAATATAGAGGATGGTTTAATTCATCTTTAATTACTTCAGTAGCTGCATTTAATAAAGCGGCATATCAAAAAATTATTACTCACGGTTTCGTTCTTGATGGTCAAGGACAAAAAATGAGCAAATCCAAAAAAAATATTATAGAACCACAAGCCATCATAAAACAAAGCGGAGCTGATATATTAAGGTTATGGGTAGCTAGCACTAATTATAAAAATGATGTTAAAATAGATTATTCTATTTTAAAACAAATAGAAGAAAAATATCGCAAAATACGAAATACTTTGCGATTTATGTTAGGAAATTTATACGATTTTAATATACAAACGGACTATATATCTTTTTCGAAAAGAACTTCTTTGCACAAATTAATAATTTTCGAATTTAAACAAATAATTAAACAAATTATTGAAGCATACGAAAGTTATAATTTTGAAAAAATTATAAGTTTAATATATCTTTTTATAACTACTAAAATAAGTTCTTTTTATTTAGATTTTGCCAAAGATATTTTATATATTGAAATCCCTAATTGCAAAGAACGAAGAACTATTCAATCGAATATATATGATTTATTATTAGATTTATTAATTGTTTTGACACCGATTATACCTCATACAACTTCAGAAGCTTATAATTATCTAAATGTTAACGAAAGCTCCAAAAAAGAAGATGTTTACTTAGAAAATATGCCTAAAATAACAGAAATCGATAACTTCATAAACACATTTAAACAACAAGATACTAATTCAGACGAACAAAAAGCTTATCAAAAGTTTTTAGAATTAAGAGATATAGTACTAAAAAAATTAGAAGATGCTAGAAAACATCAAATTATTAATAAATCTTTAGAAGCCAAAATAATTTTAGAATTAACAACAGAATATTTAAACGCAATCAAAAAATTAAAAATAAATAATTGTTTACATCAATTATTGATTGTATCAGAAATTCAAATTATAGAATCATGTCAAATAAAAATTAAAATTATTAAATCTACAGGAAACACTTGTCCTCGCTGTTGGAATGTAATAAATTATAATACTTGTAATGAATTATGTAATCGCTGTAATTCAGTAATAAATAATTTAAAAAATAAACAATAATTACGTAAAAAAATTCAAATAAAGGAGTAAAATTTACTTTTACTCCTATCTTTTTTAAAATATTTTCTGATTATTAGCAATTAATTAACACTTATAACAGGAACAAACAAAGGAATCACCCCGCTATTATAATTCACCGGTTTACTAATAATAATCTCATTATATTTATAATTTAATTCATCTATTTTTTGTCTTAAACTAAAGATATCCTTTTTCATTTGTGTTTCAGACATATCAAAATTATCAATAATTTTCAATTTTAAAACACTTATTTCTTGCAATAATTTTTGTTGTTCTGATTCTAATGAAACAGGCTGATAATCCTTCCTCTTCAAAATAAGATCTAATTCCTCTAAATCTTTAACAAAGTTTTGACGAATTCTTATCTTAACATATTTATGATTTAATTCATCTCTTTTTTGTTTTAAACTAACGATATCCTGTCTAATTTGTGTTTTAAACATATCAAAATTATCAATAATTTTCAATTTTAAAACACTTATTTCTTGCAATAATTTTTGTTGTTCTAATTCTAATGAAACATCCTGATAATCCTTCCACTTCAAAGTACGATCTAATTCCTCTAAATCTTTAACAAATTCTTGACGAAGAGAAACATTATTATCAGAATAATTGTTGGGTAATGCTGTTAATTGATGTAATTTATCTTTAGAAAAATCTGGTAAACTTATGATTTTTGACAACGAAGTAAAATTAAATTTTTTAATAAAAAACAAACTCATTAATAACAAAATAAAAAATATTAAAATAATTAGTGAAGTAAAAAAAAATCCTCTAGGTGAAGATATTTTATTTCGAAAATCATTGTCAGAAGAAACATAAGATGAATTGTAATAAGAATTAGAAGACAATTTATTGAAAAACCTTAATTTTGGCAATAAACGCAAAACATTAACAATTAAACTAATAACCCAAATAAATAAATAAACTACAATAAAAATAATTAACCAAAAAATTATATTTACAAAATAATGATAATAATTTTGAATAAAATTAAATATATTACTCAAATAAAATATAGCTTTTTGCACATTCACAACAAAAACTCCTTTTTTATTACAAATTTAAAAATATTTGAAAAAATTAAACAAACTTTAATTTAAAAAAGAAATTTTATTTTTAAAATATAATATAATTTAAAATTTTATTTTTTTCATATTTATAATAATATGCAAATAAATAAATATAATTTTACTTTGTTTCAATAATTATTAAAAAAATTAAATTATTTAAATGTTACAACAAAATCACCTCCTTAAACAATCAAGAAATTAAAATTATCAAACCATAAATAAATTTTATTAATAATGTTTTGTTTGACATTGTTTTTCTTATTTGTTAGAATAAAATTTAGAGTATATCATCATTTCAATTTGATAAAATTTAATTTTTATAATAAAAAATTTACATATTATTATTTATAATTTTTATTTTTTTATTATAAAATATCAAAATTTCTATTAAAATTTAATTTGACAAAATTAATATATTATTTGATTTATAAAACTATAATCTAACAATATAATTAAGATATTTTTATTAGAACAAACTGATAAAAAAGGAGAAAAAATTAACAATCATGAAAGAATACGAATTAATGTACATTATAAAACCAAATATAAGCCTAGAAAAAGCCCAAGAAATAGTAGAAAATTTAAACAAAAATTTTCTTAAAAATAAAGATATTAATTATTTCGAAGAAATTAATTCAACTTCTGTAGAGTTAAAAGAATTAGCTTATCCAATTAAGAAATTTAAACAAGGTTATTATGTACAATCCACAATCAAAGCAGACAATACATTTGTAGAAAAATTTAATCAATTAATGAAAATAACCGAAGAAATAATTCGTTTTTTGATTATCAAAAAATAAAGAAAATACACAAATAGGAGAAAGTAATGATAAATAGGGTATTTTTAATAGGAAGAATCACTAAAGATCCTGAAATAAGATTTACAAAAGAAACTAACATACCTTATGTTGTTTTTAATTTAATCGTGGATAGAGAATACACAAATCAAGAAGGCAAAAAAGAATCAGATATAATTCGTTGTATTGTTTGGGACAAACAAGCAGAAAATTTAACCAAATATATTACTAAAGGCAGTTTATTAGCTGTAGAAGGCAAAATTAGAACAGAAATATACGAAGATCCTAATAATAACCAAAAAACCAATTTCGACACCAAAATCGTGTGCAAGAATATTAAATTTTTAGAAAGCAAAGAATATTCTGATTATAAAAAAAATAAACAAAAAAACGAATATTCTAATAATTTCAATGCTGAAAGAACATTATTAAATACTAGAGATGTCAAAAATAATAAAGATTTCAACAATAAAGAAGCAGATGATGATGATTCGCTTTTTTAATATTTATTTTTAACAAATAATAAATACTAATTTTAACTAAGGAATGTAAATAAAATATAATATGCAAATGATTCGAAAAAAATATTTTAAAAAACGTCGTAAAGTATGTTTTTTTAAACAAAATAAATTCACCGATATAGATTTTAAAAATATAGAAATTCTCAAAAAATTTATAAGTAGTGAAGGTAAAATTTTACCATCCAGAATAACCGGAGTATGCGCTAAATGGCAAAGAAAATTAGCAATAGCTATAAAAAGAGCGCGTCATATGGCCTTAATACCTTTTGTGGAAAAATAAAATATTTATAAATAAATAATAAACAAGTTTTTTTTAAATAACTTGTTTTGTTTTTTTTATATAATAGAATTATCTTTATTTTTAACCCGTGTTTTTTTTAGAAAAGAGAGTTTAATTATTAATTATGTTAACATTAAGAAAAAAAAATCTCAATTATAAAAAAATTTTTTTATTTATAATTTTGATGGGTGCATTTTTATATATGACCTTCCTTGATTATGATAACATCAAATTATTAATTCATAACCCAAATAAAGAAATTCAAGAAGTAAAAAAAATTATTATTAAATTATTTTTTAGCATTTTAGGAAAATTAGTTATTTTTTTTATCGTTTTAAGCATTTATATGCATTTTCAAAGAAGTTTACAAATTAAAAGATTACAAAAAAGATTATCTTTGTGGTCCAAATTATCTTATTATATAGATAAAATAGGCGAAGAAGTATTCAACGAATTAACTATAGGAATTATCGTAATTAATACGACAAACAATACTATTGAATGGATAAATACTTATGCTAATAAAATATTTAATAGCCCTAATATTAATACTCCTTTAAACTTAATAAATAACCAAATGGCCGAATTATTAAATACTCAAGATAAAGAGAAACAAATAGTTTTAAATATAGGAAATAATTTTTTTGATTGTCTATATAAAAAAGAATTTAATGTTTTTTATTTATTTGATGTAACCCAAAGAGAAAAAATACAAATTCTTTATCATCAAGCTACACCTGCTTTAATATTTCTATCCTTTGATAATTTAGAAAATTCTTTAAAAAATTTAGACTTTTCTGAGCAATCACAAATCAAAGTGGAATATTTAAGTGCTATTTCAGATTTTTTCGAAATTTATGAAAGTTATTTAAAGCAATTATCAGATGATAAATTTTTACTTTTATTAAAAAGAGAACAATTGGAAAATATGATATTAGAAAAATTTTCAATCTTAAAAAATATCAGAAATATTTCTGAAAAATATAAATTAAACATAACTTTATCTATGGGAATTGCTTGTTATAACTTACCTTTTAACCAATTAGCTTATTATTCTCAAAATGCATTAGAATTAGCCCAAAAAAGAGGCGGAGATCAAGTAGTCGTTAATATTGAAAATCAAAAAATTCAATATTTCGGAGCCACTAAAGCTTCTTTAAATACAAACTCTAAAATCATATCTAGAATTAATTCGGAAATCATTAAAGATCTAATTCAAAAACATCATAATTGTTTTTTCATGAGTCATAAAAATCCAGATTTAGATGCTTTTGGTTCAATGATTGCTATTTATAAAATAGCATCTTCGTTAAATAATAATCAAGATCATTATATTATTATGGATATAAACTTAATGGAGAAAAATTTTCAAAATATTTATGAAATTTTAAATCAAGAAAATCCTAACCTTTTCAAAAATATTATTGATGTTCAAAAAGCAAATAAAATGATAAATAAAAATTCCTTAATTATTATTGTAGATAATCAACATTTAGAAATTTTAGATAACCAAGAATTATTAACTTTAACTGATAATATAATCATTATTGATCATCATCGTTCTTCAGAAAAAATTATTTCAAACAAATTTGCCTATATAGATGCCTCCGCTTCATCAACCGTAGAAATGATAATGGAATTAATATTTTTTTTAAACCATCCAGTATACATTTCTCCTTTAGAAGCTACTATTATGTACGGAGGTATGATTATTGATACTAATTATTTTACTTCTCGAACTAGCGCAAGAACTTTAGAAGTAGCATCGCATTTAATTAATATGGGAGCGGAAAGTCAAAAAATTAAATTATGGTTAAGACAAAGTTATGATCAAATTTTAGAAATGAATCAATTATTATCTCGTATGGAGATTTATATGAAAAAATTTGCTATCATTACAAGCAATAAACTGATTGATGATCGTTCATTTTTAGCTAAAGTAGCAGAAAATTCTTTAAATATACAAAATATTGAAGCAGCTTTTGTAATAGGAGAATTATCATCTACTCATCAAATAGGTATTAGTGCTAGATCCTGTAACGATAATATTAATGTGCAAATTGTTATGGAACAAATGAATGGAGGAGGACATATCAATAGCGCAGCTGCTCAAATTAAAAATGCTAATATTAATGATGTTGTATTAGAATTAAAAACAATTTTAAAAAATGAATATCAAGAAGGAAATGAGAATATGAAAATTATTTTATTAGAAGATTTAGCTGATAAAGGTAAAAAAGAAGAAATTATTCAAGTTAATGCTGGTTTTGGTAATTATTTAATTAGAACCAAAAAAGCTCTTTTAGCAAATCCTCAAAATATTGAAAAATTAAAACAAAATAAAAAAATCCAAGAAGAAAAAGAACAACAAAGAATTCTCTTCATGACCAAACTAAAAGAAGAAATAGAAGATAAACAAATTACTATTCAAATCCAAATAGGTCCCAATGGAGAAATGCACGGAAAAATAACTCCTAAACACATTATAGATGAACTTTATAAAAGTCATAATATTTTATTAGATAAACCTAAAATTATTTTAGATAACGAAATAAATTCTTTAGGTATCTACAAAGCTAATATTATTTTGAAAGATAATATTATAGCTAATTTAACAATTAATGTAAAAGCTAAAAAATCATGAATGAAAATATAAAACTGCCTTATTATGCAGAAGCAGAAAGATCCATTTTAGGAATTATTTTTTTAGAACCAAAACAAATCATTAATGTATTAGGTCGTTTAGAGGTTAGCGATTTTTTTAATCTTAATAACCAAAAAATTTTCCAAGCAATTCAAGAATTATTTGAAACATCAAAATCTATAGATTATTATTCAGTATATACATTACTACAAAATAAAAATATTCATATAGATGGTGGACAACAATATTTAATTCAATTAGGAGAAATAATTCCATCTATTTATCATTTAGAAACATACATTAATTTAGTTAATGAAGCAGCTATCAAACGAAATATTATTCAAACTGCTTCTTCTATTGTGCATGAAGGTTTAAATAATCCTGACATTGAACCACAAATTTTTTTAAATTTAGCGGAAGAAAAAATTTTCCAAATTTCTAATAAAAGTAAAAATAATAATTTTATTAAAATTAATAATTTAATAGAAACAGTACAAGAAAAAACTCTAAACAGTTTACAAAATAAAAATATTATTGGTATAAGTACTGGTTATACAAATTTAGATGAAGTAACTTTAGGATTAAAAAAAGAAGAATTAATTATTATTGCCGCTAGGCCTTCTATGGGTAAAAGTAGTTTTATGACTAATTTAGCAATTAAAATGGCTCAAAATAATAATAATTCTCAAACCTACGTAGCTATTTTTAGTTTAGAAATGTCCAATGAACAATTAGTAACAAGAATATTAAGTTCTCAAAGCGAAATACCTCATAAAAACATTCAATTAGGATTATTAAATCAAACTCAAAAATTATTACTAAAAGTAACAGCTGATAAACTTAAAAAATTAAACATCTATTTTGATGATTCAGTAGCGGTCAATATTTTAGATATAAGAACACAATGCCGTAAATTAAAGCATCAAAACAAATTAGATGTAGTAATTATTGATTATTTACAATTAATTCGAAAAAATAATCCAAATAATCGTCAATTTAGTTTTAATAATCGTCAAGAAGAAGTTTCTGATATTTCTAAAAGTTTAAAACAAATGGCTCGTGAATTAAAAATACCAGTTATAGCTTTATCTCAATTATCTAGAGAGGTAGAAAAAAGAGAAGATAAAAAACCTATTTTATCAGATTTAAGAGATTCAGGAAGTATTGAACAAGATGCCGATATAGTAATGTTTTTATACAGAAAAGGATACTATTCAAAAGAAAAATATAGTGAATATAATATTGATTTAGGACATACAGAATTAATTATTGCTAAAAATCGCCAAGGTATAACAAGTACTAAATTTTTTAATTTTGATTCGAATTGTTTATTATTTAATGAAACTGACCATTTAATAGAATGATTTAAAATAGGATGATATAACCATTTAGATGTTTGAAAAATTAGAATTAATAAAAAAAAAATATTTAAAAAATCAAAAAAAAATATTAGAAAACCCACAAAATTTTCAAAATATCGATTTATTAAAAGAACTAAATAAACTTCAAAAAATTGTTTTTGTTTACGAAGAATATATTCAATTAGAAAAAGAATATCAAAAAATACAAAAAACATTATCTAAACAAAATGATAAAATTCAGGATCAAGAAATAATTCAATTATTAGAAACAGAAAAAAATAATTTAAATAAAAAAATACAAAATAAAATTAATCAATTAGAAAAATTATTATCTCCAGAACAATATAATACAGAAGATAAACAAAATGTAATTGTAGAAATTAAAAAAGGTATCGGAGGACAAGAATCTAATTTATTTGTCGCAGATTTATTTCGAGCTTATAAAAAATATGTAGAAAATAAAAACTGGAAATTAGAAATAATCAATCTATTATCAACTCCCAAAGAAGGAATTTCATCTGTTGAATTTTTAATTAAAGGGAAAAATGTTTTTTATTATCTTAAATACGAATCCGGAATACATCGGGTACAACGTATTCCGAAAACAGAAAATAAAGGGAGAATACATACATCTACAGCTAAAATATTAGTAATTCCTAACGATAATCATCCTAAAATAGAAATTAATTGGAATGATATTAGAGTAGATACTTTTAATTCTAGTGGCCCCGGCGGACAATCTGTTAATACCACCAAATCAGCAGTACGATTAACACATTTACCTACAGGTATTAGTACAGCATGCCAAATAGCTAAAAGTCAACACGAAAACAAAGAAAAAGCTTTTCAATTATTAACTAATAAAATTTATTATCAAAAACAATCTGAACAAAAACAAAAACAAAATCAAATTAAAAAAAATTTAATAGGAAAAAGTGATAGAAGCGAAAAAATAAGAACTTACGACTATCCAAATAATAAAATAACAGATCATAGAATAAATTTATCAATATATAAATTGAATGATTTTATGGAAGGAAATATAGATTTAATTATAAAACCTTTACTAGAAGAATTTCAACAAAAAAAATGGAAAGATAACTTTTAAATAATTTATGAAAATCTTAAATAACATAATTATTTTTCCCACAGATACTGTGTATGGAATGGGTGCACCTTGGAATGATAATCAAAGTTTAAATCAAATTTATCAATTAAAAAAAAGAGATCTAAACAAGCCAATGGCTCTTTTATTTTATAATTTAGAACAAATAAAAAATATTATCGAAATCAATAACCAAATAAAAAAAATATCTAAAAAATTTTGGCCAGGTCCTTTAACTTTAATAGTTAACACTAAAAAAAAATATTTTCAACTAACTAAAGAAAATAAAATCGGTATTAGAATACCCAATCACCCTATAGCTCTTGAAATATTAAAAGAAGAAGGACCTTTAAAAACCACTTCTGTCAATCAAAGTGGACAACCACCTTTAAATAATTTTAAAATTATTAAACAGCTTTATCAGTATAAAGTGAAAAAAATATTACCCAACAATTATAATTCATCCAACATACCTTCCGCAGTTATAGAAATAACTAATAATAACTTTAAAATATTAAGAACAGGGTCTATAGATGTAAAAGAATTTGTTAAAACATTAATGAATTAAAACAATAATAAATTTGTATTGATTTGAATTTAAAAATCCTCTAGTTCTCGATTATAAATAATTCTTTTAACAAAAACATCTGAACATTCCGAGCCTGAAATAAAACCGATTTTTAAGTTATAAAAAAATTTAAAATTTAACAAAAATAATTTATAAACCATTTCCATATTTAAATTATTTATTTCTTTTAAAAAAAAAGAAGTTTTAGCCGGAGAAAGTTTGCACCAAGAAGATATTAACGAAACATTACTATTTTTTAAAGAATAAAAATAAATTAAAATTAATTCTTGTAATGTTTTAATAATTTGAAAAAAAAACAGAAAAAAATTTGAAAATTTATTTATCAAATTAACAAATAATAAATAACTTTCTAAATTTTTTTTAGATACTAATAATTTAATTAAAGATAAAATATTTTCATCTGACTCGCAAAAAATTAAATCTTTAATTATTTTTGGATTATCAATCATTTTATCCTTGAAATAATAAGATTTTATTTTGTTTATTTCTTGCTCTAATAAAAATAAATCACCTCGATAATGATTAATTAATTCTTTGATAAGAATAGATTTTATATTAAAAGATATTTGAAAATTATCATCTTCAAATGATTTCGAAATATAATTATACAAATCTCGAGAATTATTAATCGCAAAAACTTCTTCTACATGCATAAAACATTTTAATTTATTATATAAATATATAAAATTAACAATATTATAATCTAAACTAACAAATAAAATAATATTTTGCTGAGGTTTTTCAAGAAAATTAAACAAAAAAGAAAAATCTACTTTATTTTTCAATTCTAACAAAACAGAAATATTCTCTATAAAAATAATTTTTTTATTCAAAAAAGAATTAAAAGTATATAAATGTTTTTTAAGGTCAGAAATAATTTTAGAATATTCAATAACATTAAATTTAAACAACCAAAAAGAATAATTTTTTTGAAAAGATAAAGAAATAATTTGTTGTTTTCTTTTTTCCAAAAAAAATAACTGTTTATAACATAATAAAGTAGTAGACAACACTTATTAATTCACCCCTTATTATTAAAAAAAATCAATCGGAATCAATAGCACGAGGATGACATTTTAAATAAATCTTTTTTAGACGTTTTTGACTAATATGAGTATAAATTTGAGTAGTAGTTATATCTTCATGACCTAAAATTTTTTGTAAAATCCTTAAATCCATACCATTTTCTAACAAATGTGTAGCAAAAGAATGTCTTAAAGTGTGAGGAGAACATGCAGATAATTTAGATAATAAAATATTTTTTTTAAAAATTTTGTAACAACCTTGTCTAGATAAACGAAGACCATGATAATTTAAAAAAACCCAATCATTCTTTTTATCTTGACATAAATTTAATGAAGGTCTAATTTTTTTTAAATAATAATAAAATAATTTGGCAACATGTTTAGTGATCGGCACTAATCTTTCTTTATTACCTTTGCCAATAATAAAAATCTGCAATTTTTCTAAATATAAAGATGATAAAGTTAAATTTAAAATTTCAGATATTCTTAGACCTGAACTATACATCAATTCAAACATTAATTTATTACGAAAACTTATAAAAGAAGAATTATCATGTTTTATTGTATTTAAAAAAATAATAATTTCTTCAAAAGATAATACAATTGGTAATTTTCTAGTAATTTTAGGAATTTTCCAATTTTCCACAATATTTCGATTTATACATTTTTCTAACAACCAAAAAAAATGTATTTTTTTAATAACAATAATCTTACGCGCTATAGTTCTACTACTTAAATCGTTATTTTTAGAAATATAATTAAGAAAATCAGAAACGTGATTTTTTTGTATTTTATTAGGAGAATTTAATTTTAAAATATTAAATAAAAAATTCAAATATTGTCGAGAATCAATTAAATAAGCATTTATAGTATTTTTCGATAATAATAACTCATGTAGCAAATAAATTCTAAATTTTTCTAAAGTATTTTCAATCATTATATTCCGCAATAAATTCCTTAATTAAAAATTTAATAATTATTATTAATTGATTAATACTTTAAATAATTAAATACATAAAAAAAGTTGTTAAAGGTATTTTAACAAAATTAGTTAAGAAGATAGATTCCCAATAAAATTTTTTAGTTGTAGTATAAATTAAAAAAGTAGCAATAATAGAAATAAGATAATTAAAAATACAAGTAATTAAAGAAATATCTTTTTTTTTATAAATATATAAATATTTAGAAATAATATCTATGCCGCCTGTAGAACCACCGATTCTAATACAAATTCCAGCAATAATACCAGTTACCAAAGAAACAATAAAGACTCTTAAAAAGTTACTAAACCAAAACTTCCCTTCATAATCAAAAATACCAAAAAAATTTTGCATTTTATTAAAAACAAATCCATTATTACCATTAATTAAAATAGTTAAAATAGTTAAAAAAATAAAAATACAAATAGTATTTAAACAAGTAATAATGTTAAATTTACTATCTAATTTAGGAACAGCAATAAAAATGAATAAAACAAAATTCACTAAAAGATAAAAAAATGCTGCAAAAAAACCTACAAAAGAAGAATTATATTTTAAAATAACAAAATTACTTTTCAGAACTTTCGCAATAGCATCGCCAATGCCATGAACACCTGTAACATATAAATTTATTTTATAATTACCACTAACAAAAAGAATATCAGTCAAACAATAAAAAAAACATAAAACAATATTAATTAAAATAAAATTAAAATTAATTTTTTTATTTTGAGGAATAATATTGGTATTTTCTTCTTTTTTTATCACAAAAAATAACCTTTTCTAATTAATTTTTAATTTTTTTTCTAACCCAAACAGCAATAAAATCCAAAATTTCATTTTTTTATAAAAATAAGAAAAAACTTTATAAATGTATTTATATGTGTTGATTATATCATAATATAGTCTAAAATCCAAAAAAATTTCTATTTAATTTCTATTTTTTATTATTTTGAAAATAATTTTATAATTTTTTAATTTTTAAAAATGTATGATTTCGATAATCAAAAAAAATATTTTAATATATTATTCTATTAAAATTTATTAAACAGAATATTTAATGCCTAAAATTTCTCTTATTTTATTGATTTTTTGTTGAGATATAATGTTAGCTTTAAAAGCTCCATTAGACAAAATATTTTCCAAAATAGAATCATTAATAACATTTTTAAAATTATTTTGAATAATTTTAATTTTTTCCAAAACCAAAGATACTAATTTTATTTTAAATTCTCTATAAGAAAAATTAGTAAATAAAAACTCTACTTGAGAAATTTCAATACCTTTTAAACCTGCATAAATTTTTAATAAATTAGAGATACCAGGTTGCTTTTGAGGATCATACTTGATTTTACCTATATTATCAGTTACTGCCTGCATAATTTTTGTTTTAATATTATCTAAATCTTCTAATAAAAAAATACAACCTTTATCTTGATCTTTATCTAAAAAACTACTTTTACTCATCTTTTTATCAGGTTTATTCAAAGAATTAATAGTATATCCTATATTTAAAAATTCTGGAATTTTAAAAACATCTCCATAAAAAGAATTAAAACGAATAGCTAAATCACGAGTTAATTCTAAATGTTGTTTTTGATCTCTCCCGACTATAACCATATCAGCATCATAAAGTAAAATGTCAGATGCCATTAAAAGAGGATAAGTAAAAAGAGAAACTTTTGAATTGGAAGAATTTTTTTTATTTTTTTCTTTAAATTGTATCATTCTGTTTAACTCCCCTAAATAAGCATTACATTCTAAAATGTAACTTAAATAAGTATGAGCAAAAATATCTGATTGAAGAAAAAAAGTAGTTTTAGACAAGGATAAACCAGAAGATAACAAAATAGCTGCCATATTACGTATCACTTTTTTTAAATCAAATTCTTTAGAAAAAGTTGTTAAAGCATGTAAATCAGCAATAAAAAAATAAAATTCATATTGTTCAGAAAATTTTTGCTGTAATAATATCAAAGGTTGGATAATGCCAAGCCAATTACCTAAAGTCAAATCTCCACTAGGTTTTATACCAGTAATAATAATTTTTTTTTTTATTAAAGATATACTATTCATAAATTAAAATCCTTTTTTTTACTTTAACTGATTTATTTTTTATTTCAAAGATAATATAAAAAAATACAGCAAATAATATAAATAAAACAAATTCTCTAACAAAAACTGCTATTTTTCCACTAAAATAATTTATTCCTAGAATAGGTTCTCCAAAAATTTTATTTTCATGAAAATTATAATCACATTGGATATTAGCATAAGGAAACCAACATTTATTAGATATGCAATGAACACCTAAACAGGTTTTTAAAGGTTCTAATAAACATAAAAAAAATAAAAATAAATAAATAAGAGGGTGCATAAAAGAAATAAAAATTTCTTTAATTTTAATTTTAGATATTTTTAAATAAATAAAAATTATAAAAAAAATTAAAGGAATAATAGTATGTTGAATAATACTTAAAAAATGACTTTCATAAATATTTTGAAAAAAATTCGCATTATAAAAAATATTTTGTCGTAAATAATTAAAAAAAATATTAAAATCATTATATTTTTTCCAAATCGGGGCAAGTATCATATTATAAACAAAAAAAGTTAATAAAGAATTAACTAATGTTATTAAAATAATTTTTTTTTGTCTTTCTTTATTTTTCATTCCTACTAGAAAAGTGTATAAAATATACAAAACAGATAAAATCATTTGATTAGTAAAAAATCTATAATGAGAAAATATTTGTTTAAAAATCTTTTTTATATCAAAGACATGAACTTTATAATAAACGATTATATATATATCAGAAAAAATAGTAAAAATTACTAAAAATAAAAGTAATTTAAAAATAAATTTATTTTTAATATTATTATTACATAAACTAAAAGGATTTTTTTTGTATTTTGTATTTATTGATATTAAATTTTTGATCATAATTTATTAAATATGTTTTTAATTAAATTAAAAAACCTTTCTAATTTTTTTAAACAAAAATAAAAAAACATAAAAAATCATTTTAAAAAATTAATAAAATTTTATAATTTTATTTTATATTTTATTTTTACAAAAATAAATTTTAATTAATCAATATTATTAATTAATAATTTTAAATATTTAAATATTGCTTTTTTTAAATTATATAATTAAAAAAATATTTTTTAATAATAAAATAATTAAAAAAATATAAAAAGTATAAATATATAAAATATTTTTATATATTTTTATTGTTTATTATTGAAATATATAAATACATATAAAAATATATACACACTATATTTATAAATAATTTATTAAAATTTTTAATTTTTAAAA
>JAUZJE010000001.1:80290-145794 GCA_032886695.1 'Waltheria sp.' little leaf phytoplasma | reverse complement strand
TTTTGTTAATTAAATTTTTTTTTAATACTCAATTACATTATATAATAATAAAGATATATGATTTAAGATATATATTAAATATAGAAATAATAATAATATAAAAATATTAAATATATAAAAAAATATAATTGATATATATAAAAAAGTATAAATATATAAAATATTTTTATATATTTTTATTGTTTATTATTGAAATATATAAATACATATAAAAATATATACACACTATATTTATAAATAATTTATTAAAATTTTTAATTTTTAAAAAATTAATAAAAAAATTTTATTTAAATCGGAATTTTAAAAAAAATGATAAAAAAAATGTGAATAAGTTTGATATTAAAATTTAAAAAAGCTCTATTTTATATTGTTTTTGATATAATAAAAAAAATTTTTTTTGTGAATAAGTAATGTGAATAAGTGTTAATTTTAGCGAAATTTTATTTTTTTATAAATTTTTAATTTTAATTTAATTTATTTTTTACAAAAATTTATGATTTTTTATCGAAAATAGTTAAAATTGAAAGTCAAAATGTGAATAAGTTGTGAATAAGTAGGTATATTTGACTAGTAAAACTTGAATAAGTGTCTTTAAAACTTGAATAAGTGTCTTTAAAACTTGAATAAGTGTCTTTAAAACTTGAATAAGTTTGATACTTTAAATAAAAAAATATATGATTAATTCTATATTTTTTGTTAATTAAATTTTTTTTTAATACTCAATTACATTATATAATAATAAAGATATATGATTTAAGATATATATTAAATATAGAAATAATAATAATATAAAAATATTAAATATATAAAAAAATATATGATATATAATAAAGATATATGATTTAAATATATATTAATATTAAAAAATATAAATATATAATAAAAATATAAATAATTATATTTATTTCATTTAATTTATTTTATTTATATTTATATATATAATATTTTTAATTTATATTGAAATTTATTTTTATATAAATTTAAAAATTTTTATATAATAATAATTAGTATTAAATTTATTAATTAATTTTTTTAAAATTATTTTTTATATCTAAAAAATTTTTTAAAAAAAATAATTAATTTTCTGATTCTTTTTTCTTGAAATTTGTAATTTTTAATTTTAATATTTAAGTTTAAATAAATATAATTCTAAATTTTTTTATTTTTTATTAATTTAAGTTTTATTTTGTTTTTATTTATTTTTTGTTTTATGTTTTTATTTATTTTTTGTTTTATTTTTAAAATTTATTTATTTTGTATAATAAAATCATTGAAAAAATTATAATTATATTGGAATTTTAAATAAAATTAAATAGGTGATGGTTTTGAAAATTGTTTATGATGGATTAAAGCAAGGTAATGTTTATGATTTTGTAAAAAAATTAAATTATCCGAATCAACATATATCAGAATTTGTTGATAATAATGATAAAATTATTTTAGTGATTAAAACAGTTGGTTTCGGTGAATTATCCCAAGAAGCTAGAATTTTTTTGAAAAAATATTCTCATTTAGTTATAGGTTTAGCTTCTTCTGGTAACAAAAATTATGGTTTTAATTATGCCAGAGCTGGAGATGTTGCTTCTAAAGAATTCGGTATTCCTTTAATTATGAAATTCGAAGGAAAAGGTTTTACAGAAGATGTTCAAAAATTAAATGAATGGATTCAAAATTATAATAAATTTGAAATTAATATAGGAGTGAGTGGTATTTTGGATTATAAGTGTAAAAATTTTTTTAATAATCAAAATAAATTTTGTGATAATAATTCGATTTCTCGTTGGATCATTTTAAATAATCAAATTATAGATGAAAATGGCAATATTAAGGATCTTAATAAAGATTTAGAAGCTTTAGATAGTTATTTATCTGAAGAAATTAAGCCTAAATTAAAGAAATTTGATAATTTATCTGATAAATTAAAATTTTTAATTGATAATGAGTATTATGAGGAAGATTTTTTAAAACTTTATTCTTTTGATCAAATTCAAGAAATTTACAAAATAGCATATGATTATAATTTTCGTTTTAATTCCTTTATGAGTGCTTATAAATTTTATAAAGATTATTCTTTAAAAACTAGAGATAAAAGAAATTATTTAGAAACTTATGAAGATCGTTTGGTTATTAATGCTTTGTATCATAGTTCCGGAAATTTCGAATTAGCTAAGCAATTAATTAATAGTTTAATTAGACAAAATTTCACTCCAGCTACTCCTACATTATTAAACAGCGGGCTTAAAAAAAGAGGGGAATTTGTTTCTTGTTTTCTTTTAGAGGCTGGAGATTCTTTGAATGATATATCTCGTATTATAGAATTTACTATGCAATTATCTAAAATAGGCGGAGGAGTTTCTATTAATTTATCCAATTTAAGAGCTAAAGGTGAATCTATCAAAGGAATTGCTAATGCATGTAAAGGTGTTATTGGTGTAGCCAAAATTTTAGATTATGTTTCTCGTTATGCTGATCAAATGGGACATAGATTAGGAGCTGTCGCTATTTATTTAAGTGCTCATCATGCTGATATTTTAGATTTTTTAAACTCTAAAAAATTAAATGCAGATGATGATGTTAGATTAAAAACATTATCTTTAGGTGTTGTAGTATCTGATAAAATGATTTCTTTAGCTAAAGAAAACAAAATGATGGCTTTGTTTTATCCTCATAGTATTTATAAAAAATATAAAATGAATTTTGCGGATGTTAGTGTTGAAATGGATAAATGGTATGAAATTTTGGTTAATGATTCTGACATTGATAAAAAATTTATAAATCCTAGACATCTATTAGAAACAATTGCTCAATTACAAGGTGAATCAGGTTATCCATATATTATGTTTTGCGATAATGCCAACAAACAAAATACTTCGAGCGGAAAAATTAAATTTTCCAATTTATGCACAGAAATTTTACAGCCTTCATTAACTTCTCATTATGCTCCTTATGATCAAAGAGATAAAGATATAATTGGTATGGATATTTCATGTAATTTATCTTCTGGTCATATGGGTAATATGATTAAAAATAAAAATATTAAAGAGACTGTTTTTTTAGCTATGGAATTGATGAATTCGGTTTCTACAAAAAGTAATATTCATTATGTTCCGGGAGTATGTAAAGCTAATCGATTAAATAGGAGTGTTGGTTTTGGTATGATGGGCCATCATAGTTTTTTAGTAGAAAATATGATAGAATTTGGTAGCGAAGAAAACTTAGAATTAATTGATGTTTTTTTTAATGCTGTTAATTATTATTCTTTGTTACATTCTAATTTGAAAGCGAAAAAAACAGGTCAAAAATTTTTTAACTTTGAAAAATCAACTTATGCTAGCGGTGAATATTTTGAAAATAGACAAGCTATTATGCCTAAACTTCCAAAAATTAAAAAGATTTTTGAAGATATTGAATTGCCTAATAACGAAGATTGGGATGAATTACGTAAAAATATTATAAAGTATGGTTTATGGAATTCACATAGATTAGCTATAGCTCCTAATGGTTCAATTGGATATGTTATGTCTACTACTTCTTCTCTAACACCTATAAAACAATTAGTCGAAGAGAGAACTTACGGAAATTCTAAAACTTATTTTCCGGCACCTTATTTGTCTGATTTTTCTTTTATGTATCAAACTGCTTATCAAATTGATAAATTTAAACTAATAAATGTTATAGCAGTTGCACAAAAACATATAGATCAAGGTATTTCATTGGAATTATGTATTAATTCTGATATGAATACTAGAGAATTACAAAAAATTTATTTATATGCTCATTATAAAGGAATAAAAACTCTTTATTATACTAGAACTAGAAAATTAAAATTATCCGAATGTGAAGCATGTTCTATTTAATTATTTTTTTGGATAAAAAAGATATTTCTTAAGGAGAGAATGATTATGTCATTGTCGGTAAGACAAGTTTTAGATAAAGTGATAGAAGAATTGTCTATAAGGTGTAGTCCAGAGGTTTTTAGAGCTAATTTTATTAATATGAAAAATCCTTATAAAATAGAAGAAAATACTATTTTTATTTTAGTTAGTGATTTTATTAAAACTAAAATTATTTTACTGAATTATTTAGATTTAATTCAGGAAATTTCTAAAAAATATTCTGATAAAGACATTTTTTTTAAATTTTTGTCTGATGAAGATTTATTAACTAATTCTGATAAAAATATGGTTATAGATACGAATAATTCAGATAATTTTAATGATGATTTATTAACTAATTCTGATAAAAATATGAAAAATATGGTTATAAATACGATTAATTCAGATAATTTTGATAAAAATAAATCTTTACAAATTGATTATTCTTGGGATTTAAAAGAATTTAATTTGAATTATAATGATAATTTTTCTTCTGGTTTGGAATCTAGGTATAATTTTGATAATTTTGTTACAGGAGCGAGTAATGATTTTACTTTTCGAATTGCTCAAAAAACTGCTAACGAAGAAACTTTATTAAGAGCTAATCCTTTATATATTTTTGGAGATGTTGGTTTAGGTAAAACTCATCTAATGCATGCTATAGGTAATTTTATGATACAAAAAAATCCCCATAAAAAAATTTTGTATGTGAAAGCCGAAGGATTTATGGAAGAATTTACTTCTAAGTTGAAACAAGATCAAATGGATGAATTTCATGCGAAATATAGAAATTTAGATGTTTTGTTAATAGATGATATTCAAATGATGGAAAATGCTAAATATACGCAAATAGAGTTTTTTAAACTTTTTGATCATTTAAATTCTCAACGTAAGCAAATAGTTATTACTAGCGACAAACCTGTAATTCAATTAAAAAAAATTATGGGTAGATTAACAAACCGTTTTCAATCAGGTTTAGTAAGTGATATTAAGAAACCTGATCAACAACATTGTTTAAAGATTATTCAAAAAAAGTTATCATCAATGCCAAGTAATTTAAGAAATAAATTAAATAAAGAAGTTTTAAATTTTATTTCTTTTCATTTTGGTGATAATATTCGTGAATTAGAAGGAGTTTTATTACGTTTATTAAATTATAGTCAAATTTATGGTTTTGAAATGAATTTGACTAATTCATTAATCGCTTTAGAACCTTTGTTAAAGAATAAAAATAATATTTCTCCTGAAGAAACTGATATTAGGAAAATTCAGAAAATTGTTAGTCGATTCTTTAATATTAAAGTTAGTGATTTAAATAGTCAATCTAGAGATCCTCAATATTCTTTACCTCGGGATATAGCTATTTATTTAATTAAAAAAAGAAATAAAATTTCTAATGAAATGATAGGTTTTTTATTTAATAAAAGACATTATTCGACTATTTCAAAATCTTATCAGAGAATTAAAAATAAAATTAAAGTGGATCAAAATTTAGAACAAAATATTCAGAAAATAATGTTAAAGTTAAATAATGATAATCTCGCTTTGGAAGGTTAATTCAAACAATTATGCATTTAGAAATTACAAAGGAAGTTTTATTACATTATTTATTACAAATTTATAAAATACTTCCTCCTAAAACTCTTTTTCCTATTTTTCATTATATTAAAATTAAAGCTTTAAATAATGTTTGTTATTTAGAAGCGATGGATTATAATAAGAATATTCAATTACAAATTAAAGACACTGATTTATTAGTTAAACAAAATGGCTCTTTAGTGATCATAGGTAAACATTTAGTCGATATTATTAAAAAAATTGATTTTTGTTCTTTAGAAATGACTCTTGTAGAAGATTATTTATTATTTATTAATTCTAAAAATTCTGAATATAAATTAAAAGTTATTGATTTACAATTTTTTCCACCTGTTAGTTTTGATTTTAAATCTGATAAATTTTTAGTTATTAAAAAGGAACTTTTAAAAAAAATCATTAAAGAAGTTAATGTTGCTGCTTCTCGTGATAAGCAACAAAAAATTCTTATGGGAGTTAATTTTATTTATGAAAATTCTATTTTAAGAATTTTGGCTACAGATACTTTTCGAATTGCACAAAAAGAAATATCATTAGATTTAGATTATTGCGATTTTAATATTACTGTTTCTTATAAAAATTTAGAAGAATTATATAAATTATTAGATTATCAAAAAGACGAGTTTGTTAATATATCTATTAATAAACAAAAAATGATTTTAAAATGTGATAGTTTATTATTTCAAACTACTCTTTTAGAAGGTAAATATCCTGCATGGCCTATTATTAAGGTTAGTTCTTTTCCTTTTTTTGTAAAAATTAATAGATTAGATTTTTTAAAAACTTTAGAAAGAGTTTCTTTAGTTTTAACTAAAGAAGAAAATATTTTTTCTAATATTATTAGATTATATATTAGATTAGATAATATTATAGAAATTTCGGCTAGTAGTGATGAAATTGGTCAAGCTTCAGAGCGATTAAATGCTATTGAAGTTTTTGCTAATGAAAATGTAGAAACTTTTTTAAATGTTCAACATTTAGAAGATATTTTAAAGGTATTCGCGGTCAAAGAATTTAAAATGATTTTTGATAGTTTTGCCACATCTTTTCTTATTTTCAACGAAGAAGATTCTGGTATGTTATATTTGTTGTTTCCTGTTGTTGGCAAAATATAATATCATTGGAAAATTAAAATATTGGTGGTTTTTCGGAACATGAATTATCTTAAACAAACGGATATTACAATATATAATCTAATTTTAAAAGAAACAAAAAGGCAAGAAGATTGTTTGACATTAATTGCTTCTGAAAATTTTACATCTCCAGCTGTTTTAGCAGCTCAAGGAAGTATATTAACTAATAAGTATGCAGAAGGTTATCCCGATAAAAGATATTATAATGGTTGCTATTGTGTTGATGAAATTGAAAAAATAGCAATTTCAAGAGCTCAACAATTATTTAATGCTAAATATGTTAATGTTCAACCTCATTCGGGAACTCAAGCGAATATGGCTGTTTTACAAGCTTTATTAAAGCCTAATGATGTTATTTTAGGTATGTCTTTGGATTCAGGAGGACATTTAAGTCATGGTTCTATTTTAAGTTTTTCTGGTATTTTTTTTCGTTCTTTTAGTTATAGTGTTTCTCCGGAGACAGAAATTCTTGATTATGAAAATATTCTTAAAATAGCTTATCAAGTGAAGCCAAAATTAATTATAGCAGGTGCTTCTGCTTATTCTAGAAAAATTGATTTTGTAAAATTTCGTCAAATTGCTGATACAGTTAATGCTTATTTAATGGCGGATGTTGCTCATATAGCAGGATTAATAGCAAGTCGTTTACACCCTTGCCCTTTACTTGCTAAAGCTGATGTAGTTACTTCTACTACTCATAAAACTCTTAGAGGTCCTAGAGGCGGAATTATTTTAACTAATAGTTTAGAGATACATAATAAAATTAATAAAGGGATTTTTCCAGGAACACAAGGGGGACCTTTTATGCATACTATTGCTGCTAAAGCGGTTGCTTTTAAAGAAGCTTTAACAAATGATTTTATATTATATCAACAACAAGTGGTTAAAAATTCTTTGTGTTTAACTAATTGTTTAAAAAGTTTAGGCTATCGTGTTATTAGTGGTACTACAGAAAATCATTTATTAACCATTGATGTTACTTATAATAATCCGAAAATAAATGGTAAAATTGCGGCAGATATTTTGCAAAAAATTAATATTATAGTTAATAAAAATTTTATTCCTTTCGATAAAAAGAAAGGTTTTTATCCTTCAGGAATTCGACTAGGAACTGCTGCTATGACTACAAGAGGCTTTAAGGAGAAAGAATTTATTCAAATAGCTTATATGATAAATCGTGCTTTAAAAAATTATCAAAATGAAATTATTTTAGCACAAATAAAAAAAGAAGTTTTAACCTTAATCGCTAAATACCCTTTATATTATTAAAAATTATTAATATAGAATTTTTATTTTATTATGATGATATTTTAATTTAAATTTGGTGAATATGTTAAAATGTATTAGTGAAGTTTTTTTTATCAAATTTTAGTTATTCCAAGATCATTTTTATTGGTTATGAAGTTATGAAAAGTTATGAAAAAATATTAATTTTATTTATTTAGAAAAGGATATAACTTATGAAAAAGACTATTAAACATCCTAATTTTTACGAAATTGAAGTCGCTTGTGCTACTTGTTATAAAAAACATAAAATTGGAACTACTGTGGAAAAAATTAAGATTGAAACTTGCTCTAATTGTCATTCTTTTTATACAAATTCTCAATCTTTTGTTACAGTCGCGGGCAGGATCGATAAATTTTATAAACGCTATGGTAAATTATCAGGAGCCAAAGACAAAAATTAAATTAAATTAATTATTTATCAACGAAGAGAGAGGTTATCTTTATAATGATGGTGGTAGATGAAGAAGGTTTTATTGAAGTTATTTGCGGTCCGATGTTTTCTGGAAAAACAACTGAATTGATTAAACGCATTAATTTGTTAAAATCTTTACAATTACAATTTTTAGTTTTTAAACCAGGGCGCCAAAGAGGCCTAAATTTTCGTGTTATCTAACCAATAGCCAGGGATGATAAACCCTGAAAGGAGATGGTCGGTCAATCAAACGAAAGAATGATGGATTATAGCAGACCATAAAAGCGGGTTGCGACGAAAGCAAATTAGTCAAGAAGACTCCGCCACCGAATAATTCAATGGAGAAGCCTGAGATGGCCTAAGAAGGAAACTGATGTAATAAAACAACCTGTTCGGAAGTTGCTTAAGCGGACAGTCCAGAATCTATCAATATATATGGTTTGTATTGGATAGTTTATCAAATCAAGAAACCTGGAATCAGCCTCTCTAAAAAGAGGATACTTCCCCTAAAGAATTAAGGTAGAAATTTAGGGTAACTTGGAGAATCCTAAAACTAAGTAATTAAATTTACTAATTCAGAAATAAAAGTCTGGATGGTCAAGGATAAAGAATCTTTTCAGTAGTCGTAAGGGTAAACCTAGTTTTGGAATAGACTAGATAATCGACTTACCAAGAAGAGGGTTAATCACCCTTATAGGGCGAAAGAAGAAAGTAATTTACTATTATTCATTGGTATCGGGGAAGGAGTTGATAGATTATGTCAACAGCGGTTTCACCAGAAACTAAACTTTCACGAACATTGAGTAGAATTCAATATCGTTCAACAAATGGCGGTTCCTTAAAAAGAGAACTCCAGTAGGGGATGAATAACTAAAATTTGTTCTACCTGGGGGATTGCTTATCTTAATAAAAGGAAAACCCAATACGAACCATGGGATGTTTACTCTTGGGACAAAATTAAAAAAATGTGTAATTATATAAGGGGAACCCAGGTATTACCATTAACAAATTCATATTCCAAGGTCGTACGCATTTAACTGACCGTTTAAAAGCGGAACGTTGTGAGAATTGCGACAAAACAATCCAACTTTAAATTCATCATATTGGCACAATTCGTAATGCGGATCGCAAAAGTATCATGAATAAAAGAACTAAAGTATTATATAAGAATTGTCATCGAAAGGTAACAAATCAACAGATACAGGATATTAGAAACAAGAACGATAAGAACAAATAGCTAATTAACCGTGAGGAGAAATTAGTTCTCGAAAGAGAGTAAATTATGGAAAGCCGGATGCTTGGAAACTTGCTTGTCCGGTTTGGACGGGGGCTGATTGTAAATAAAACAGCAAGGATAAATCGCTGAATAAAACGCAATTAATCTATCCGTATTTTATTGATAATCGTTATTCGTGCAAAAGTGAATTAATTAACCATAATTTAGAAAAATCTCCTGCTATTTTAATTGGTAAAAGTCAAGAAATTTTTAATTTTATGAAACCGGGCATTGATTTTATAATTATTGACGAAGCCCAATTTTTAGATTCTGATATTGAAACAATTGTTAATGATTTATCTTATCAAGGTATACGTATTATTATAGCAGGTTTGGAATTAGATTTTCGCGGTAGACCTTTTGGTTCTATGCCATATTTATTATCTATTGCTGATAGAGTTACTAAGTATAGATCTTGTTGTTTTATTTGCGGAAAAGAAGCATCTAGAACTCAAAGAATTTATTCTAATTTGAAAAATAAATTTTCAATTGAGAAAGAACCAATAATTTTAATAGGTGGAAAAGATTATCATGAACCTTGTTGTCGAAAATGTCATAAATTTAAATTTTAAATTATTTTTATATTAATTGTTGTTTTAGGTTTGTATTGAGTTATGAAAAAAAAACATTTTTGGTTTATGAAAGAAGCTTTTCAGGAAGCGCAAAAAGCTTTTGAAAAAGGAGAAGTTCCTGTAGGAGCTGTTGCAGTAATAGATGATAAAATTGTAGCTAGAGCCCATAATAATACAGAGAATAGTCAATTATTCTTTAGTCATGCAGAATTTTTAGTTCTTATAAAAGTTAATCTTCAATTGAAAAATTATAGAATGAATATGGTTGATATTTATGTTACTTTAGAACCTTGTATGATGTGTTTTGGAGCTTTAATTCAATCTCGAGTTAATAAAATTTATTATAGTGCTTCTAATGTTAATTTTAATTTTTATCATAATTTTTTATATATCTATAATAACTTAAAATATCATGAAAAATTTGTTAAATTGTTTATTTTTGAATCAGAGAGTCGGAATATTTTAAGAAAATTTTTTTCTAATTTAAGACATAAACATTCTTATAATTGATTTTTTAATGTATAATAAGTTAGGTGATAATATTTAGATTATATATGTAATAATTTTTTTTAAAAATCATCATTCAATGTTAATTAAAATGAATCTGGTCAGATCTTAATTGAAGCAGCCATAAATTTTATTGCATGTGAGTGGTGATTTTTAAGAAAATTTGTTATATAATTTATATATAAAGATAATTTAATTTTTAATAAAAATAAATAGGATAGGTTTAATAATTTGGGTTTTAATTTTTGGAATGAAAGTAAATTTCAGCTTTTACCTTTGGTTTTTGATTCTGTTAAAGGTGAACCTTTTCACGAGGATGAATATAAATTAGATCAACAACAAGTTAAAATTCAATTTTATTATTTGACACAAAACAAATATCAAGATAATTTTACTAAATTGAATCAGTATGTTGTTTGGACTTTAAAAGATAATATTTATCGAGTTTTTATAGATAAATTTTATTATGAAAAATTTAGTATTTTATATCAACCTGAAATTAATATTTTTTTTATTAAGTATATTTTTACTTCTTTAAAAACTTATAATTCTATGTTATTAAAAAGATATTTTTATATGTTTTGCGGGTTTTTGTTTTATGTATTGAATGTTATTGTCTTTTTTAAATTAAATTATTTTTTAGGTAATTTCAAATTACTTTTAATATTCTTATTTTTTCTGTTATTTTTGATTTTCTCGTTATATTTAATTAAAAATCAAAATAGTGTTTTTGTAGATAAGAAAAAGAAATTATTTCAAGAATTTAAAAATAATATGGAAAGTTTTTTGGGAAAAGAAGTTACGGAAAAAATTTTATTAGAACATAAAGAATATTTAACTTTTATATCTGATAAAATAAAAAATGAAAATAAATAAATTTTTTACTATTTTTATCAGAAATTTAATTTAAAAGATGACAATTCTTTCGGAAAGGCATGCTTAAAATGAAATATTACCAAACTATTGTAGTAGGCGGTGGTCATGCTGGTGTAGAAGCTGCTTTAGCTTTAGCAAAACAATCTTACAAAACTTTGTTAATCACTGGTAATTTGCAACAAATAGCTTCTCTTCCTTGCAATCCTTCTATAGGTGGTCCAGCTAAAGGTGTGGTTGTGAGAGAAATCGATGCTTTAGGTGGTATTATGGGAAAAGCTGCTGATATTTGTCAAATTCAAATGAAAATGTTAAATACTTCTAAAGGACCAGCTGTCAGAAGTTTAAGAGCTCAAATAGATAAAATTAAATATCCTCAGTTTATTTTAAAAACACTTAAAAAAACTTCTAATTTAACTTTAATAGAAGATTTGGTCGAAAATTTAATTATTCAAGAAAATGATTCATGTGTTAAAGGAGTTAAATTAATTAGCGGCAAGATTATTTATAGTGATATCATTATATTAACTACAGGAACTTATTTAACAAGTAAAGTTTTAATAGGTTCTAAAATTATAAATTCAGGTCCTAACAAAGCTCCTACCACTTATGGCATCAGCGAACAATTAAAAAAATTTGGAATGGAAATTATTCGTTTAAAAACAGGAACTCCGCCTAGAGTTCATAGAGATACTATTGATTATAGTAAAACTGTTGAACAAGCAGGTGATAACATTTTTCGAACCTTTAGTTCTCCTTCGATTATTAATGATTTAGGTGTGCAGAAATTATGTTTTTTGACTCATACTAATAATGATACTCATCAATTAATTCGTAAACATTTACATAAATCGGCAATGTATAGCGGTTATATTTATAGTTCTGGTCCACGTTATTGTCCTTCTATAGAAGATAAAATAGTAAGATTTTGTGATAAAAATAGACATCAGTTATTTATTGAACCTGAAAGTTTGTTTTCTGATGAGATGTATTTGCAAGGGCTATCTATGAGTATGCCTTACGAAATACAAGAAGAAATTTTAAAAACTATTCCAGCTTTTTCAAAAGCGAAAATTGTTAAATACGCTTATGCCATTGAATATGATGCTTTTAATCCGAATCAACTGTTTCATACTTTAGAAAGCAAAAAAATTAAAAATTTATTTTTAGCTGGTCAAATTAATGGTACTAGTGGTTATGAAGAAGCTGCTTGTCAAGGATTAATTGCCGGAATTAATGCAGCTTTAAAACTTCAAAATAAACCTCCTTTTATCTTAAAGCGTAACGAAGCTTATATTGGTGTGTTAATTGATGATTTAATTAATAAAGGGACTTATGAGCCGTATCGTTTATTAACTTCTAGAGCTGAATTTCGTTTATTATTGCGACATGATAATGCAGATTTAAGATTAATGCCTTATGGTTTTAAATTTGGTTTAGTTGATCATAAAACTTTCGATTGGTTGAAAAGCAAACAAATGAAAATTGATTCTTTAAAAGAGAAATTAAGTAATTTTTATTTAGATATAGATGATTTTCATAAATTAAATATTCATTTTGGTTCTCGTCGCATGAGTTTATATCAGTTATTAAAAAGATCTGATTTAAAAGAAGATGTTTTATATAATTTTTTTTCAAATAAATATTCTGCTGATGTTATAGAGCAAGTAGGAATTCAAATTAAATATGAAGATTATATTTTAAAATCTGAAAAAGAAGTTAAAAAAAATTCTTATTTGGAAGAAAAAATAATACCTAATAATATCGATTATCAAATGATTAAAAATTTATCTCAAGAAGCTAAAGAAAAATTAACTAAAATAAAACCTTTTAATATAGCTCAAGCTTCTCGTATTTCTGGAGTGAATCCTGTTGATATTAATATTTTATTAATTTATTTACAAAAGTATAGTAATTCTCATGTATAAATCATATTTACAAAAAAAATTCAAATTAAATCAATTACAAATGATGAAATTTCATACATATGCTATGTGTTTATCCGATTCCAATAACCAAATAAATTTAACTTCGATATTAGAACTTGAATTAATATATATTAAACATTTTTATGATTCTTTATTAGTATCTTCTTTGGTTGATTTTAATCAAATCAATTCTTTGTGTGATATAGGTACAGGAGCAGGTTTTCCAGGAATTCCTTTAAAAATTGCATTTCCTCATTTAAATTTAATCTTAATCGAATCTTCTTATAAAAAAACCATTTTTTTAAAAAGTTTGGTTAAAAAAATATCTTTACAAAATGTTTATATTTATAACCAGAAGATAGAAAAACATCATCTTCGATATGATTATCTTATAGCTAGAGCTTTAGGAAGATTAAATATTATTTTAAAATTGGTTTATCCTTTGTTAAATAATCAAGGTAGTTTTATTGCAATGAAAGGTCCTAATTATAATAGAGAGTTTATAAGTGATAAAATTTTTGATAAATTCCGATTAAAAGATAAACAAATGGTCGATTTACCTAATCAAATAGGTACTAGAGTAAACTTATTATTTAGTAAATTGATATAATTTTTATTTTTTTACTCATGATTAGTAATTTATAATTTTTTATTATCTTGATTGAATTTGTAATTAATAGTTTTTTCTTATTTATTTTAAATTTAATTTTTGCGATTTTTATCTTTTAGTTATATATAAATGGCGTTATTTGATAATAATTTTAATTTAAATATATTAAATAGATATAGAAAGCGCTATTAGAGAAAATAATAATGATCAAATTCTATCAACAAAATTTTAATATTCTTTTTAATTTTTATATTGATAGTATTTTTAATCAATTAATTATCAATCAAATTAATTTAAATATTTTTAAATGGGATTTCGGAATAATTGTGGTAGTTTGCTCTGGTTATATCTAGTTAATTTTTGTTATTGAATAAATTTTTAATTAAAATGAAAATTTATTTGTATTTGTGTTCTTTAAGATTTATTTTTGCAGTAATTTAATATTTATGAAATTTAGTGATTATTATTAATTATTTTATGTATATATTCGTTTAAAAATAATTTAAGTAATGTTGATTTATTTCAAAAAAACCTAATTAAAGATAATATAGATATTTATTAAGTTATTGAATTAAATTATTTATTATTTTTGATTCGAAAACAGAAAAAGGAATTAATATAGAATTTCATGAATAAGTTATGGGAAAATATTTCTTATATTTTAATTTCTTCTTTTATTATTATCAGTGTTTTTTTGATAAGTTTTGTTATTGCTAATTATGATGAAAATAAAGCTTACAATAGTCTTCTCAATAATTCTCAAATTTTTGAAAAAAGTCCGAATAGTGAAGAAAATAGGAAATTTATAAAAGACGGATCAACAACACGTTTCTCTAAATCTTATTATGATTTTCAACAAGATGACCCTTCGGCGTTAGAAAAGGAAAACAATCAACAAGAAGATTCCGAATCAACTACACAAAGTTTTCAAACCACTAGTCATACAATAAATTCAGGTTCACCAGAGAATACACAACCAACAATTAATAATGAAAACAATCAACAAGAAGATTCCGAATCAACTACACAAAGTTTTCAAACCACTAGTCATACAATAAATTCAGGTTCACCAGATAATACACAACCAACAATTTCAGGTTCACCAGAGAATACACAACCAACAATTAATAATGAAAACAATCAACAAGAAGATTCCGAATCAACTACACAAAGTTTTCAAACCACTAGTCATACAATAAATTCAGGTTCACCAGAGAATACACAACCAAGAACTAATATTGTTTCTTTTGGTCAAAGACATTTTTATAATCCGAATTTTTTCGAACTTATTCAAAAAGTTTTAAATTTTGAAGTAATTGATTGGGGAACTATTCCAAATTTACATCCTGAAGATTTATTTTCGTTTTTCAAAGAAGAACCTAATAAATTTTTCACTCAAGAACAAAGAAATTTAATTATTAAATCTTATTTAGATGATTATAATATTCGAAGATTATTAAAAGAATATATTCGTCAAAATTACATTAATTTCCGAGAATTATTTAAATTCGGATTTAATTGGGAACAATTAGCTTTTTATTTTGATTTTCTCAATTCAGATTTTCCTCAATATATTAGAGAAGTTTTAAAAGGTCAAAAGATTGTATGGAAACAATTATCAGGTTTATATAGTCATGATTTATTTATATTTTTTGATGAAGAACCTAATAAATTTTTCACTCAAGAACAAAGAAATTTAATTATTAAATCTTATTTAAATGATTTAGATGTTCGAGAAGCTTTAAAACTTTATATTAAAGAGGATTCTAAACGTTTTTTAAAATTACTTAAATTCGGATTTACTTGGGAACAATTAGCTTTTTGTTTTGAATTCGAAAATAAAGCTTTTTATAAATATATCAAAAATGTTTTAAAAGGTAAACCAGTTAATTTTATAGATTCAAAAAATTTAAATTATCATGATGTATTTAGATTTTTTATACAAGAACCTGATCACTTTTTAACTAAAGAACAAAGAAGCAGAATTATTCAAGCTTATTTATCAGATGATAATATTAAAGAATTTTTAAAATACTATATACGCCATGATCTTATTAGTGTTTCGCAATTTTTTGAATTTGGATTTACTTGGGAACAATTAGACTTTTTGTTTTGATTTTCGTACTTCAAATTTTTCTCAATATATTAAAGAATTTTTTAGAAATCTAAAAGGTTTTTGAAATAATATCAATCAAATTTATATAATAATGATTTACTTTTATTTATAATTTTATTTTAATGTTTTTTTGATTATTTTAAAAATTTATTATTGTTTATTTGGTAAAATTAATCGAGATGAAATTTTTAAAAAGTTTATCTCGATTAATTTCTTTTTTTCTTTTTATAATAAATTCATTAATATAAGGAAGTTATAAAATATTTTATGAATATCGGAAAAATTTTTAATTATAAATTAATTGTATGTATTATTAATTTATTTTTGATAAGTGGAATGTTTTTTTCATTTTTTTCTAATTATCAAACACAAACAAATTCTAAAGAAGTTTTATTTTCTCCTAAAAATAAAAATTTTAATAAATATAATGATAAATATAATGATGATTTAAAAATGGTTATTCCTGAGAAAAATTTTGTTTCAATTGATCAAGATTTTTTTAAAAGTGTTATAACTGATACAAGAAAAAAAATTTTTAAAAATGGTGAATTAGTAGGAATTAAATTATATGAAAACGAAGGTGATAAGTTTCCTATTGTGTTTGAAGAATATAATGAGAAAAATTTTATAACACAAGTTACTAAATATAACAAAGACAATGGTTTGAAATTGTATACAATTAAATATATTTATGATAAATCAAAAGTTATTAATAAAATTAAAGAAATTTATAATGATTTACAAAAAATTAGTCAAATAGAAATATACAATGTTAATTATAGTTTTAATAAATCTAATGATTATTTGAGTAAAGTTACTAAATATAATGATTTTAATATTATTTTGTATACTGTAGATTATATTTATAATAAATCACAAAAACTTAGTCGTATGAATAAAGATATTTATAATGATTTAGGTAAACGTCTTTTTACAGAAATTTATCATATCATTGATAGTTCAGAGATGCCTGTTTTGACAAAAAAAATTCGTTATTCTTTGAAAAATGGTATGATTGAATCTATTTTTCACTATTTTGACGTAAAAGATAATAAAAAAAAGATAGTTAAACAATTTTTTGTTGGTGGTATTCTTGATAAAACTGTTACAGAAGAAACCGATTTATTAGCTAATAAAAAAACTAAAATAGTTTATCAAGATCGTAATGACGAAATATTTAAGATTAGTAAATATGATTTGAATCAACATGTGTGGTGTTCAGACGTTTATAAAAATAAAGTTATTGTAGACAGACGTTGTGAAGATAAAAAAGATGAAAGTAATCGTTCTTATAAGCATTATCAAAAATTACAAAATAAAGAAGATTTAGCTCTTGTTGATGAACAATTTATCGATGAACAAAATAATGTATGGAATAAACAATATATTTATAAAGCTAATGGCGAATTAGATCATGTTATCAATAAAAAAATTTATTATTAAAAATATTTTGTATTAATTTTAGATATTAGAAGTAATTAATTTATAATAAATTTAGATTTTAATCAAAAATTAAAATTTTTAAATTTATTTAAATTTTACTTTTTTTTATTATAATAATATCTAAGGGTTGTTAATATAGATCTTAATATTTTTGATATCATATATTTGTTGTGTGATGATAAATCTGATAGATTACCAGCGTTTTTTTTGATCTATCGCCCTTCTCCAGTTAGATGTCCCGATGTATTGTATTTCCAGAGATTGATTTTCTAATTGGCAAAATTCGCATTTCTGTGCTGTTAACTTATCGGTTAATCTCGTTCTTCCTAGGAAGAGAGAGATCGGGATTTATGATTATTTTGGTTATTCCTCTTGTTAATTTTTCATACTTTTAATTCTCTCCTAGGAGAAATTGTCCCGTGATTCAACTTTTGTTTTTTCGAATTTTAAATTATATCTTATTTCCTACTCTAGTGAGTGGTTGAGTTTCTTCCGGACTCTAACGATGAAGTTTTTTGTTTGTTTGCTAGTGTTTTTAAATAACTGTATTCGGCGATGTAGTTTGGGTACGTTAGTTGACTCAAGTTCTTGGTCATATAGAAATATTGAATAATAACTTTCCCATTTAAGGAGTTTTTTGGTGGTTTTTTAATTCTGGAATCTCTAGTGGGATTAATTTTCACCATGTATGATATAAAAGTCTGCAGCCTTTGTTAGCTAAAACGATTTTTGATTTATTGGTGGGTGTTGATTTTCAGACCTAGATCTTCTGTCAACTATTGATTAACTAGTCTTTTAATTCCTTCCGCTTTATCTCTTTTTCCTTTAATACCGACCAATGATGAAATCGTCAGCATATCTTATGTATTCAATATTGTGGGTCGAGGTTGAGATTAATATAGCTTTTTATTTTATCTTTTTTTTAAAAGCCTTATACGCTTGGTTTTATTATACTTAGAATTTATTTTCAACTGTGGTTTCCCTTGTTGGACTAGTTCTCTATTTTTTGATCCTAAATAATCTAAATAGATATTGACAAGAAATGGGAAGATGATTTCTTCTTACGAAGAACCCGATATTGATTTGTATTGCCGCTATTTTTCTATAATATCCTTTTTAATCGTTTTTTTTCGGTAGTTTTTAAGTACTTTTTTTCTTGCGGATGCACTTGTGGAGCATCTTGTAGAGAATATCATGATTGATGGTGTCAAAGTAAACTTAATATCGATTTTAATTAAATAATCAATACTTTGGAATCTTTGTCGGATCTTGTTTATTGCATCTAAACCCGACTTTTAGGGGTCTAAATCTAAAGCTCAATTCTGAAAAGATATTCTCGAAGCAGGATAATTTTAGGGTTTTGGGGTTATTCTAGCTGGAATTAAATATCTGATTTTATCCTTTTCTTTTGGAAGATGAAATCTTTTATCGGTTTGGGATTATCTGGTGATCCTTATTCAATTTCATTAAATTAATTTTACTTATTATTCTCCGTCAACTCCGGGTATTCTTGCCCCTTGGTTAACAGCAATTTGATTAAACGCGAGGTGGTTTATTTATCCTTGGCTTGAGTTCTTGTTTTAATGGGGTTTGTTTTAAAGATTGGTCAATAATCTTATTCATGGTCCGTAAAAGTTTAACTTAAAATCATTCCTAGCTGACGCGGTTCTAATGAATAAACAATAAAACAATAAATTACTTTCTTCTTTCGCTCTATAAGAGTGATTAACTCTCTTTTTGATAAGACGATTATAATCTATCTTTGTAATAATATGTTGATTAATTATTATTTTTAAGTTTTTTATAAAATAGCATTTATTATTTTTTTCTAATATGTAATTTTATTGTTAAAAGTAAAAAATCAAATATATAATAAGTTCAAGTGATAATATTTCTTTAAGGGGATTTTTTTAATATAATGCGTCAAAAAAAATTTAAAAATGATGATATTAATTGTTTAGATAATGTAAAAAAATATGATCCTATAATAGATTTGTTAATTCAAAAACTAATTAATTTGTGTCAAGAAATTCAACAAATAAATTTATTCAATGATAATTATATGAAAGATTTTTTGATTTTTTTGCCTATTTATAGTGCTAATCCTCATACAAATTTAACTCCTCAATTTGCGTCTAATATTCCACAATTAAATGTAGATTACCATTATAATGTAGATAATTTGAGACAACAACTCAGTAAAAATTTAGAAAAATCAAAGTTAAATACAATTAATAAAGAAATTTCTTTAAATCAAGAGTTTATAAAAAGAAAACAACAAAGTGTTTTACAAAAAGATCGAATAATTAAAGAATATAATATTCAAAAAGATAAATTGAATTGTACATGCCATCTTGTTTTGGAAAAATTAAATTTTTTGGAAAAAGAAGTATACAAAGAACAAATGGAACAAAATGATTTTTTTACAGAAAAATATTCTCAAGTTAATAAAAAATATCAAAAAAATATTTCAGATATTTATGATTTTTTTCATCAAAAAATTATCATTTTAAATCAAAAAATTAAACAATTAAAAGATATTTTTAATCATTCTTTAGAAAATATGAAAAATTTTTACCAAAAACAAATTCAACAAACACAAGAACAACAAAGGCAACAAGAGATAGATTTTTCCGAAGAAATCAAAAATTCTTTTAATTTGTTACAACACGAAATAGAAATGCATAATAAAATTTTTGATCAATTGAAAATGGAATTTATAGAAAAACAAGAAATAATTTTTCAAAAAAAACATAATATTTGGAATCAAGGTATAAGGGGATTTTTTTTTATTCAACCGATGTTTATAAATAGTTATCCTATAATGACACATTTAATGCGAGATTTTTTTGTTTATCAACGAATGTATTTTATGCGTTTATATGAGTGGCGTTTTCAATATATGAAATTTAAATTTATTTATAATCGAAAGTTAAATATTGTCGAATATAATAAACAAATTTTCCAAAAAATAAAAAATTTTCAGATTAATAATTTTGATTTAATTCAAAAACAAGAACACAAATTAATTTATAATAATTATTTGCAAAAAATTGATAATTTGGAAGTGGACTTAATTTTATTAAAAATAAAAAAAAAATATGGCATTATTAAAGAAGAAGTTATAGATGAACAACATAAACAAAAATTATCTCACGAACATTTGCGCAAAAATTTTATTTTAATCGAAAAATTGAATGATATACAATATCAAAAAGATATATTATTATTACAGAATCAAATTCAAGAACGTAAATTTTTACTTAAGATGCAATTGCAAATAACAAAAATTCCTTTAAAAACGAAATATGATCACGAAATTTTGCAAAATCTTCAAGAAATACAAAAATTAAAAGAAAAACTCTCTAATCTACATTATCATCAAGAATATGAAATAAATTTAAAAAATATTATTTATAAACAAAAAAAACAAAATTATTTTTATAAAGTGGAAATACCAAAAATTAAAATTAGAGATATTATTGCTAAAAATAATTTTATTAAACAAAAAAATTTAATAAATGCTTTATTATTTAATAATTATTTAAATAAACAAAATCAAACACATTTGAAAATTTTGCAACAAATAAAAGAACAATTAGATCTTTTTTGGCATTTGTATTTAAAAACAATTAATAAGAGTTTTTTTATGATTCATTTACATTTAATTTATAAATTAAATAAAATTTTTGTAGAAAAAGTTATAGAAGAACATTTTAAATATCTTTATTTATTGAAAATAAATATGATTGATTTAAGATTGAACAAGATAAAACAACAAATTAATTTGAATAAAGTGATTTTAAATTTTTATAATCAAAATATTTCTTTTATTAGTGTATTAATGCATCGAATGAAATTGAAAAATTTGGATAAAAATACAAAATTTTTAGTTTTTTTTGAAAAAAAAATGAAAATTTATGAAAATATAGGAAATTTTTTTAAAAAAAAAATGAAATATTTAGAATATCAACAAAATAAACATCAGCAATCAAAAGAAAAAATAACTAATAAATTGAAACAACAACAAAATTGTTTTGTGCAAACTAATAATTTATTACAATACCAAATGTTTCAATTGACTGTTAAACTTGGAGGTTTTTCTAATTCTAAATTTTGGCATCGTATTTTATCTTCATTTTATCTCAATAAAATGAAAAAGAAATGGTTATATTATTATGATCATTTAGAATCACCTAGATTTTTTTTTATGCAAGAATATAACGATATTAAGGAAGAAATTTTTCATATACAAAAAAATCAATCAGAAGAAAAACATTTTTTATTAAAAGAAAGTGAATATATTATTGATTGTATTTCTCAGGTTTTTTTCGATATTACTAGAATAATGCATGATGATAGTTTAAATGAGATTATAATTAAATATCAAAAACAAGCAAAACAAATTCGTCATGAGATTAGTTTATATGAAAAACAAAATAAATTAAAATTAAAAGAAATGAAACGTCAAATAGATTTAATCCAAGATAATTTAAAAGATTCTTTAACCGAAATAGATCAAGATTTTATAACTCAAAATCAAAAAATTAAACTAACATATGATAATAAAAATAAAAAAATTACTTCTGAATACAAAAATCAATTATATCTTTATCAAAAATCTTTAAAAGATCAAAATCATCGTAATAATCTTTTTAAGATGCAACAAAAGGATGAAATAGATAAAATTTTATTTCAACATTTGAAGAAACAGAAAGAAATTATTGCAAACAATAATCGATTATTGGATCGGATTAATAAAATTAAAGTTTATCAACAATTCAAAATTAAAAAGATATTGTTTTTGAAAAAAATGCGTTTAATTATTTGGAAATTTTTTTGGTGGTATAAATTTTATCAAAACAAACGAATTTTACAAAAAGATTATAAAAAAGATTTAATTATTTTGAAAAAAAAAATGGTGATTAAATTTATGCAATTATATAAGAAATTAATTCAAATCTTTGGTATTTAAAATTTATATTATTTGATTACAATATACAAGGAAATTAAAAGAATATGTACATAGGTGATAAAATTCGAAATTTGAGATTGCAACAAAAATTAACTCAAAGAGAATTAGCGCAAAAAATTAATATGACCACAGGCTATATTTCGCAGATTGAAAATAATTTAATATTACCTTCTCTAAATACTTTGTTTTTAATGTTAAAAATTTTTAAAGTTTCAATAGTAGATTTTTTTCAACATGAAGAATCTATGATGGCAATTAATAAAAAAACAGACTTTAATATTCAGTATAATCTCCATTTGAAAAATAAAATTTATCATATTTTTAAAAATTTAGATAAATTTAAAATAGAACCGATTATTATTGAACTTAAACCCCAAGGTCAAACTGAAATACAACTTAAATCTATTTATCATGAGTTTTTTTTTGTTTTGGAGGGAGAGATTTTTTTAATTTTAGATAAATTACATTATTTATTGAAACAAGAAGATACTTTTTATTTAGGATCTAATAAAGAATATTATTTTGTTAATAATCAAAATTATAAAAATGCTAAAATTTTAAAAATAATTATTTTTTAGAAAATAGTCATGATGATATAAATAAACATTATTTATTTAATCGAAATTAATATTGTTATATTTTTTAATTATATTGATTTTTAAAATTAATTATGTAAAGAAGAATAATTTTTTATGAAATTATTTTTTTATTTTAAGAAATTTATTAGAATTATATTTTATTTAAAAATAAAAGATTTTTTATGAAATTTTTTAAGATAGAAAAAAATTTTTACAGATAGTTTTTCGAGAGACGTTATGATATAATTTTATTATAGTTAGTGAGTATTAATTAATAATTTATTATAATTGATTTATTATTAATGCTGATGTGGCGGAATTGGTAGACGCATTTGACTCAAAATCAAACAAGTGAAAAACTTATATCGGTTCGAGTCCGATCATCAGTACCATACCATCCAAAAAATTATTTTTTTAAAAGTGACATGAAATTTTTCATGTTTTTTTTCTTTATATATGAAATTTTCCAATAATAAACCAAAAATAAATAATTAAAATTAAGTTGAGATCGATAATGAAGTTTTATTCAAAATTTATAAAATTTATTAAAAATAAAAATATTCCAAATTTTCCATTAATAGAAGTTGTGGTTGATGATAAACAAATGAATAGTTGGGATTGTTTTTTCCAAATAGAAGAATATCCTGAAGAAACTACACATTTTGAATGTTTTGAAAAAGAATTTCAAAATTTTTTTTTAAAAAAATTAAGTGAAGATTTAGAAAATTTTGTACAATTACAACCTATAATTAATGTGCATTTTCGTATTCTAGATTGGAATCTGTTAAAGGATGATTATATTTGGAAAAAACATTATCAATATATGTTAGATAAAGTTATGGCATACTTTAATATAGATAAAGAATTAAAAAATTTTTTTCAAAAAAATCCTACTATTTTGGATATAAATAATAAAAAGTGTTTATTTAAAAGACAGAAAAACATAGACGAAAAACAATTAGAATCAAAATTATTAGAATTAAAAAGTTTATTTATGCAATATTTTGATTTTAATTTTGATTTGTTGGAATGCACAACTGATATTACTAATAAAAAGATAAATGAAAATCAAAAATTTTCCAAAAAATTACTAATAAAAAATAAGATTCAAAATATTCCTTTATTAAATTTTAAAGAAATCCCTATTATTTATGAAGAAAGGTTAAATTTAATCAAAATTAAAGGTTATTTACAATTTATTAATTATGATAATTATAAAAATTGGATTAGTTTTTATTTGGTTGATCCTGTTAGTTTGCAAGATTCTATATGGGTTAAAAAATTTTTGTCTAAAGATAAAAAAAAAGCTCAAAGGGAACGTGACGATTTACTGAATGTTTTTCGTGAGGGAATTTTCATATTAGTTGTTATTAAAATTCAAAATAAAGATAAAAATTTTTATTTTAATTTAGAAGATTATGAAATTTTAGATTATTCGTCTATTTTTTTTAAAAAAACGGATAATTACCCTGGTAAAAAGCGAATTGAATTTCATATACATACTAAAATGTCCAATTTAGATGCTATTACTAGTGCTAAAAATTATATAGAATTAGCGGAAAAATGGGGACATGAAGCTATTGCTTTTACAGATCATGATGGTTTGTATGCTTTTCCAGAAATTTCTAAATATATTTCTGATAAAAATATTAAAGCTATTGTAGGAGTAGAATTAAATTTTGTCGAAGAAAAACCAATTTTTATTACTAACCAAGAGATAAATATCGATAAATTTGCTGATTTTGTGTTGAAAAATCATTGTTATGTAGTTTTAGATATTGAAACCACTGGTTTTTCTAAGGTTCGAGACAGGATAATTTCTATAGCTGCTGTCAAAATTCAAAATGGTAAAATTATTGAATTTTTTGATGAATTAATTAATCCTGGGACAGATATAAAAATTAATCATTTTATTCAGGAATTAACTAATATTTCTAATGATATTTTATTAAAAAAACCTCATATTAAAGAAATTTTTCCAAAATTTTTAGATTTTATTAAAAATTGTCCTGATTGTGTTTTGGTAGCTCATAATGCTAGTTTTGATATTGAATTTTTACAAGAGGTAGCTAAACAAATTGGTTTATCTTGGCCTTTGTTACCTATTATTGATACTTTAGCTTTAGCTCAAAAGCATTTTAATAATTTGTTAAAATATTTTTCTTTAGAAAAAATTGTTAAATCTTTTAAAATTAAACTTGATTCAGAAGGTCAATACCATAACGCTTTATTTGATGCCCGTGCTACCGCTCTTGTTTTTTTAGAAATGTTAGAACAATTAGAAGCTCAAAAAATATTGAATTTTTATGATTTACAAGGTCCTTTAGATATTAAATTTGAGAGACCTTATCATGTTAATATCATAGTTAAAAATAAAAAAGGTTATAATAATTTATTTCGTTTAATAAGTGATGCTCTAACAAGAGATTTTATAAAAAAACCTCGTTTATTAAAATCTAATTTTGAAAAATACAGAGAAGGATTATTAATTGGTAGCGGTTGTTTTGATAGTAATGTGTTTAATATCGCTTTATCTAAAGATGAATATGATTTAGCTCAAGCTATTTCTTATTATGATTATATTGAAGTCCAACCACCTCAGGCTTATCGTCATATTATTTATGATTTGAATGGTTCTTCAGAATTTGATAATGATAATTCATATGGTCTTATTATAATTCAAGAGACTATTTTGAAAATTATTAAAGAAGCTCGGAAACAAAATAAAATTATTATAGCTACTGGCGATGTTCATTATTTATATTCTTACGAAAAAGTTTTACGTGAAGTTTATATTAATGCGAAATTAATTGGTGGCGGTATACACCGTCTTTCAAAATATCCTTCACAATATTTGCCTGATAATCATTTTTTAACTACTCAAGAAATGTTAAATGCTTTTGATTTTATTAATGATACACAATTAAAACAAGATATCGTAATCAATAATACTCATTTATTAAATCAACAAATTGAAAAATTTCAATTTTTTTCTAATCAACTTTTTAATATTCCTGATGATATGTTTTTGAAAAATTTAAAAATTTCTAGTATTAGAGCTGAAATGATGGTTTTGATTAATGAAAAAATTTTTAATTTATACGGCAATTCATTACCTTCTAATGTTAAAGATAGGATTGAACAAGAATTATCTGTAATTGCTCCTAAAGATAATTTAGAAAATAATAATATTGTCGCAATTTATTATTTATCCTATTTATTAGTAAAAAAATCAACTGAAGATGGTTATCCAGTGGGTTCTCGAGGTTCTGTGGGGGCTTCTTTAATAGCTAATATTTTGGGTATTACCGAAATCAATCCTCTACCTCCGCATTATCGTTGTGCTATTTGTAAATATATTATTATGAAAATGAGTTTAACCGAACTTCAAAATATTGAATATCAAAATTATTTAAAATCATATTCTTTTGTTATTGATATACAAAAATATCAAAAACATTTTACAAATGTATTTTCAGGTTATGATTTACCTAAAGAAAGTTGTTCTATTTGTGGTAAAATTCTTATTAAAGATGGTCAAGATATTCCTTTTGAAACCTTTTTAGGTTTCGGTGGTAATAGAAAACCTGATATTGATTTAAATTTTTCTGGAGATTATCAAAATAAAATTCATAATTATTTTAGAGAGTTATTAGGTGAAAGTTGTGTATTTCGGGTTGGAACTATTCAAACTGTAGCGAAACAAAATGCTTATGGTTATATTAGATCTTTTATGGAGGAAAAACAAATTGCAATAAGTGATAACGAAAAAGATCGTAGAGCGATAATGATTGAAGGGGTAAAACGTTCTACAGGTCAACATCCTGGTGGCATTGTGATTGTTCCTAAAGGTTTATCTATATATGATGTTACCCCTATTCAATTTCCTGCTAATGATACTTCTTCTGAATGGAAAACTACTCATTTTGATTATCATGCTTTAGAAAAAAATTTATTTAAGTTAGATATTTTGGGTCATGATGATCCTACTTTGATTAAGTTTTTAATGGATGATGTTCTTCAAAATCCTTCTTATTTTCCTTTTCGAAAATTTCAAGATATTCCTGTCGATGATCCACAAGTTTATGAATTTTTTTCTAATAAATCGAACTGCCAAACTTCTCGAGCAATTCCTGAATTCGGAACACCTTTTGTTCGTGATATGTTGAAAGAAATCAATTCAGAAGGCAAAAAATTTAATTTTAAATTTAATTTTTCTACTTTAGTTAAAGTATCAGGTTTATCTCATGGTACTGGTGTTTGGTCAGGTAATGCTCAAGATCATTTAAAAAAAAATAAAAGTATTTTTGATTTGATTACTTGTCGTGATGATATTTTAAATTACTTAATTTCTAAAGGTTTGGAAAAATTGATTGCTTTTGAAATTATGGAATTAGTTCGTAAGGGGCAACAAAATAATGATATACAAAAATGGCAAAAACTATCTCAAATTATGCGCGAACATAATGTAGATGATTGGTATATCGAGTCTTTACAAAAAATTCAATATCTTTTTCCAAAACCCCATGCTGCCGCTTATGTTTTAATGGCTTTACGAATAGCTTGGTTTAAGGTTCATGCTCCTTTACTTTTTTATAAAGGTTATTTTTCTACTAGAGTTTCGCAATTTGATTATGATAATATGATGTTGTCATCTGATAAAATAAATTCTATTGTTGATAAATTAGAAAAATCTGACAAAATTAATAAAAAAAAGATGACATTAGTTCAAAAAGAAAAATTGCATACTTTAAAAATTGCTAAAGAAATGAAAGATAGAGGTTATAATTTTTTACCTATTGATTTGAATAAATCCGAAGCTAATTTATTTGTGATGGAATTATCATCTAATTCTTTAATTATGCCTTTTATTACTATTGATGGTTTAGGTCAGGTAGGGGCTAATAATATTGTTAAAGCGCGTGGTGAAAAATTATTCACACAACAAGATTTTGAAAAACGAGTTAAATTGAATAAAACAATTTTAAAAAAATTTCATGATTTAAATTTAATTAAACAATTACCTTTAGAATAAGATTTTGTTAATTTTAAATTATAAATTAATTTTTTATATATGTTATAATTTAATTGTATATCTTTTATAATTAATTATTTATAAAAACTAAAATAACGGAAACTTATAAAAAGAATTTTAATAGATGAAAAGGTGATATTAATGAATGAAAAGATGAAAGTTATAGTGGTTGGTTGTACTCATTCAGGTACTGCAGCTGTTAAAACTATTCGAAAAACTTATCCATATGATAATATCGATATTACTGTTTACGAAAGAAATAATAATGTTTCGTTTTTATCTTGTGGTATAGCTTTATATATTGGTGGAGTTGTTCAAGATAAAAAAGGTTTATTTTATTCTAATGCTCAAGAATTGTCTGCATTAGGGATAAATATGTGTTTAGAACACGAAGTTTTACAGATTGATTTTGATCAAAAAAAAATTTGGGTTAAAAATTTAAAAACTAATAAAGAATTTTTTGATTATTTTGATAAATTAATTTTATCTACAGGTTCTTGGCCAGTAATTCCGAAATTAGAAGGAATTAATTCTAAAAACTTGTTTTTATGCAAAAATTTTGAGCATGCGAATGAAATTATTAAATATGCTCATAATGTTGACAATATTACTATTATAGGTGCTGGTTATATTGGTGTTGAGTTAGCTGAAGCTTTTTCTTTGCAAAACAAAAAAGTTGTTTTAATTGATGCTGAAGATAGAATTATGTCTAAATATTTAGATGTTGAATTTACTGAACCTGCTCAACAACAATTTATAAATAATCATGTTCATTTAGCTTTAGGACAAAAAGTTTCTCAATTTGTTACTAAGAATGAATTAATTACTCATGTGAAAACTGATAAAGATATTTTTGCTACAGAAATGGTTATTTTATGTATTAGTTTTGTTCCTAATTCAAGTATCGCTCATAATTATTTAAAAACATCACCTAATGGTGCTTTTATTGTAAATGAATTTTTACAAACTTCTCATCCTGATGTGTATGCTTGTGGTGATTGTATTAATGTATTATATAATCCTTTAATGGATTACAAATATATTCCTTTGGCTACAAATGCTGTTAAAACAGGAACTGTTGTAGGTTTAAATATTAAAAATAATAGAATAGCATTTTCTGGAGTTCAAGGTACTAGTGCTATTAAAATATATGAACTTAATATTGCGTCTACGGGGATTACGGAATATGTGGCTTCAAAATTGAAATTGAATTATGATTTTGAAGTTATTAAAGATGCTGATAAACCTGAGTTTATGCCTGACTATAACGGAGTTATTTTTAAGATTATATTTGAAAAAGACACTAAAAAAATTTTAGGTGGTCAAATTTTATCTAAATCTAATTTGTTAGAACAAATAAACACTTTGAGTTTGTGTATTCAAAAACAGATGACTGTTGAAAGTTTATTTTCTATTGATTCTTATTTTAATCCTCATTACAATAAACCTTTTAGTTTGTTGCAATTAGCTACTTTAAGGTGTTTCAAATAATTTAAATTTTTATGAATATATTTATTTTTTTAAAAAACTTTATGTGATTAGCGATAAATAAAATAATTAAAATCAATATATTTTGTTCTTGTAATTTTATTTAATATGTAAATATTCTAAAGAGGTTTTTATATTATGTTTTTCAAATTATTTAATATTATTTTTTTTATTATGTTTAATATTTGTATAGCTTTATGTGGAACTCTTTTATATCAAAAAGCTGTAGAAAATGAACCTTTTTATAAAACAAAACTAGAATATAATACTAGAAAAAATAATGATGTACATAATACAGAAGATGATCCTCAAAGTCAAAAACCAATATATGAATTTAAAATTAATAAAATTTCAACCCAAGATACTGTTATCACCAATTATGATAAATTATTACATTATTGGTTAGAATTTGTTCATTCATCTCTTATTTTTTTACATAATTTGAAGAGTGAATTTTTATCATCTTTATTACCTAAAATTAAAAAAAATTAATCAATATTTATTTATTGATTATATTTTTTTTTAAATTAAAATATAGATGGGGATGTTTATTGGTTTCGCCAAAATTAAAAGGTTTTATTTGTCATAACTTGGTTACGCAAGTAAAAACGTTCGAGGTTTTTAATAAACGGCAATAAAGAAAATAAAATTAGTCAAAATGAATATAAAAACAAAAAATTTTTGGCTAATTTTGCAACAGATTTTACGGCTTGCGCAACAGCGTAAGCAAATTGAATTTATATAATTTTTGATTTTGCTTTATTAATTAATTTTGAAGATATCTAGGTTATTTATTAATTAGATATTTAAAAAATTAAAATATTATACTATTAAATTAATTATTTTTTATTTTTACATTTATTAAATATTTTTTGTTTGTTTTTGATCTTATAAAACAAAATAATTATGTACAACAAATAAAACTGATTAATTTTGTACAGGGGTTCGAATCCCCTCATCTCCACCATTTGTATTAATTTTTGTAAAGTTTTTTTGTTTTATCAAGGATATTTTTATAAATTGTTTAAATTAAATTTAAACATTTAATATTTATAAAAAATCAAATTTTTGATTTATATTGTTTTATTTTTATGAGTTAAAAAATTTTTATAATTTAATAAAATATAAATAAGAGATATTTTTATTTCAAAAAAAAATTTTTTTCAGATTATATTGTTGATTTTTTAAGATTTTTTTCTTTAAGAAAATATATAATAATTATTTTGATTTATTTTTTATAAGTAATTTTTAAATAATCGAAATATTTTTAATAATTTTGGGATTTTTTATAAATTTTATAAACTTGTGGAGGTATTTATGATTTATATATTTTTAAAAAAATTTTATTTTAACAAATGAAATAAAATTTATAAAAAATTAACAAAATCATTTATAGTTAGTTTAAATGGTACTGAGTTTTCGATATTTTTATTTATTGTATATTCAATTTCATCTTTTTGACTAATTTGACCTACAGCTATTAGAATAATAGGTATATATTTTTTTTCTATATTGAATAATTCATTTAATTTATCAAAATAACAACCTCCCATAAAACAAGTATTATAATTAAAACGTTGTAAAGTAATAACAAGATTACAGGCAATTAAGCCGCATTCAAAAAAAATTTCATTTTTTAATGTTTGCGGATTCATGTTATGATAATGTTTTTTTATTTGTTTTAAAATAATTTCTTTTTGAATTAATGAGATATTATTATATTTTAGTTTATTGTTATAAATATACGAAGCATCTTGGACTTTATGAATATTTCCACATAATATGATGATAGCAGAACTATTTGTAGTTTGTGAAATATTTCCTATCATGCATTTCTTTAGTTTTTCTTTATCTGTGGCTTTAGTAATTATAAAAAAACGCCACGGTTGCAAATCAAAAGAGGAAGGAGTATATCGAATTTCTTGAAAAATTGTTTGCCAAATTTTAATCGGTATTTGATGATTGGGATCGAAAGATCTAATAGTTTTAATTTTCATTTTGTTTTGAATCCTTTATTTAAGTTAAATTATTTAACATTTGTTTATATTGTATATAATTTTAGACAATTGTATTGTTAATTTTAAAATAAGTTCTTATAAATTAATATTTTCACTAATAAAATAAATAAATTAGAAAGGTTTTTTGGATTTTAAAATATGTCGTATAATTTATTCGATGTTTTACCATTAAATTTTTTTAATTTATTATCTTCTTCTAATAAAGAAATTTATTTGGATTGTCTTTTATTATTAGCAGATTTAGCAAATGATGAATTTGATGGATATATTAATAAAAATTTAGCAATTTCTGTATTGGAAAACTATTTTAATAAGAATAATTTTTTTTTGGATGATGAAATTGATACACAAGTTTCAGTTGATGCTAAACAAAAAGCTTCTAAAATTATTTATTTGTTCAAAAAATATGGATGGATTGGCGAAGAACGAATTGGTTACAATAATGATTGTTTAAGTTTTTTTGATTATAGTTTAGAAATGATTCATTTTTTTAAAAAAACTGTAAATCAAGTAAAACCTGAATCTATTGGTAATATTTATAGTATTTATGCTTTGTTAAAATCTTTATTAATAGAAAAAAATTATGCTAATTTTTATGAAGCTTTAATTAAAACACAAAATATTTTATGGAAATTGAAAATTTTAAAGTCTAATATTTATCGTTTTTATTATAATTTGTTAAATTCTAAAAATTATATAAATACGCAACTTTTATTATCTCAATTGTTAATAAATTATAAAAAAAATTTTTTTGATTCTTCTTATTATTGGTTAAAAACATCAGATAATTTTTTTAAATATCGCAGATATATTAATTTATTTTTAAATCAATTGGAAGATTATCATATTTATGTAAAATCTTTAAGTGAACAATTATGTTTTATTAATCAAAAAAATTTAGAAGAAAATGTTGAAATAATCAAAGAACAAATTCAACAAATGAAATTGAATTTAAAAATTGCCGATAAATTGATAGAAATTATTGATATTAAAAACGAACAATATTTACAAATTATTTGTCAGAGAATTTTATTGTTTGATAATAAAAACGATAATTTGTTAAACTTATTACTTCGCGGTATTAGATTGATTAATGATCATGTTTTCGAATATAATTATTTATTTAATTTAAGTTATATTCATAATTTAGATCAATTTTCCTTTTATAAACCTCGCCGTCATAAACAAAATTTGGTTATTAATAAATTAACTTTAATATCGGAAGAATCAAAAAATTTATTAAAAAATAAAAAAAATTATTTATTAAAGAAAGATTTTTTTTATACTAAAAATAATATTCTTAAATTTGTTAAAAATTTAAAATTTAATCAAAATTATTATTTAGCTTCCGATATTATTTTAGAAAAACCTCAAGATTTATCTCGATTAATGTTAATTTTATTATATTCTTCAAAATTAATTAATTTTTATTCTATTAAGCCTTTGTATCGTAGAATTATAGTTAATGATATCTCTTTTTCTAATTTTTTAATAATTAAAAAATAGAAATTAATTCAATTAATTTTCTGATAATAATTTTATAATTATTTAAATTAAAGCAAAATTAATGGAATAAAATAAAAAGGTAAAATAAAAAGGTGTTATCAAGTTATGACTTATTTGTCTTTATATCGTAAATATAGACCTCAAAATTTTCAAAATATTATTGGCCAAGATATTATTGTTAAAACTTTAAAAAATGCTATTCAATATTGTAAAATAAATCATTGTTATTTGTTTAGCGGTGACAAGGGCGTAGGAAAAACAACCCTAGCAAAAAATTTAGCTAAAGCTATTAATTGTTCTAATGATTCTAGTTTTGATTGTTGTAATTTATGCAAATCTTGTATAAGTATAAATCAAAGAAACAATCTGGATTTAATTGAGATAGACGGTGCTTCTTATAATGGTGTAGATGAAATTAGAGAGTTACAAGATACTTCAAAATATAAACCTATTTTTGGTAAATATAAAATTTATATTATTGATGAAGTTCATGTTTTATCTTATAATGCTTTTAATGCTTTGTTAAAATTATTAGAAGAACCACCTGCTAAAATTATTTTTATTTTAATTACAAGTGAATTTAATAAAATTCCTAAAACTATTGTTTCGCGTACTCAACATTTCGGATTAAAGCAGATTGCAACAGAAGATATCGTAAAACAATTGAAATTTATATCTCTTCAAGAAAATATTAATATTAACGAAAATGCTTTGTATCAAATTGCTAATTTTTCTAAAGGTAGTATGCGAGATGCTTTAAATAGATTAGAACAAGTTAGTACTTATTATCATAATAGTTATATCAGTTCAGAAGAAGTTGCAAAAATTTTAGGATTAGTTCCTAAACATAAAATGAAGGAATTAATTAATTATTTATTATATGGCGATTTTGTTACGATGATTGATTTTTTAGAAAATCTTTTGCATCCTCATATAGATATTTTATTTTTTATGGAAGAATTAATAGATTTTTTTCTAACTTTATTTATTCAAGAATGGAAAGATGATGATAATAATTTTACAAAAATATTTAAAAATTTAGATATTAATTCTAAAGATCAATTTTTTGTTTTTTTATTTACTTGGAAAAATAATATTAAACATAATTTTCATAAAAAAAAATATTTTATTATCAATTGCATTCGCTTAAAACAGTTTTTAATGTCATATAAACAAAAAAGTCATTTAAATAATCAAAATATTACTTATGATGACAATAGTGGGTTTCATCTAGACAATGTTATGCCTAAAAGAGAGTTATTGTCATTTTCCAAGGCCTTAACAACTTCTTCTTTAAATAATATTAGTTTATCGACAAATTCTAGTTTTTTTGAGTTTGAACGCGCAAACGATAATGATTTTAAAAATTCCGAGAAATTAGATAGTTTTTTATATGGTATCAAACAAATTTTAATAACTCCTGATGTATCTATGACTCAAAAATTAGGGAAAAATTGGCATAAATTAACCAAAATTTCTGATAAAAACTTGGAAATGGCTGCTATGTGTTTATATAAAAGTAAATTGTGTTTAATTAATCTAAATAAAGAATGGTTGATTGCTTGCGATAATATTCAAGAATATCAACAATTACTTAAACCGCATATCAAAAATAAAATAAAAACTATTTTAAATAACAAAAAAAAATTAATTAAAGAGTATTTTGTAATTTTGCAGCAAGATTGGGAACAAAAATTATTTCCTCTTTTTGAACAATATCAAAAAAATCGTTATATATGTGATTCTGAATTGTCTAAATTGGATGTGAATTTTTATTTAAAACATGCTACATTTACATCTCAACATAATTTTTTAATAAATTCAAGTGTTAATTCATCGAATAATGTTCCATTATTAGGTTCTGGTGATTCTAATAATTTTGCCGAAAAAACTCAATTTTTTCAGTTAGCTATTGAATATTTTGGTATTGATAAAGTTAGATCAAAATGATAAATAAGATAATTTTTTTAATATTTTATTCCTATTGTAGTTATAATATAGTGATTGACGGATTAAAATCATAATTTAGAATAAGGAACGGAATGTAATATGTTCGAAAAATTAAAAAGAATTCAAGAATCGATTAAATATGAGCAAAAAAAATTAGAATCTAGAGAGTTTACCGCTTGTGTTGGTGATGTAATGATTGTGATGCAAGGAACTAAACAAGTTATTGATGTACGTATTCAAAATTCTCAAATTCTTCAAAATTTAGATCTATTACAAGAAAGTATTTTATTATCTTTTAATAATGTTTTGCAGCAGGTTGATAAAGCTTCTCGCGATGTTATTACAAGAGCTTCGGAATATTTAGAATTTTAATAATTGTCAAGTAGAAGTTTTTGGAGTTAATTTGATAATATTACTTATTAACGTTATTGGTTATTATGGATGTTTTTTATGAATATTTATAAGTTTAATAATTTTAATAATTGTTAAAAAAATAAAAAAAGAAGGTTATTGGAAATATTATGATAAACGAAACAAGTAATAATCAAAATTATTTAGAACATTCTATGTTAGAATTGGCTTTAGATATTTTGCAAAAAAATCAAAAACCTATGCCTATTCATCAATTAATAGAACAGGTTTTTCAAATAAAAAAAATAAAAGATTTACAACAGGAACGTTTTTTACAATTGTATTTGGATATTGTTGTTAGCGGATTATTTGTATTTCATGGTGAAGATTTATGGGGGATTAAAACTGATAATTTAGATTTATGGGATAAAGAATATTATGCAGATGAAGAGAAATCTGATATTGATCCTGAATTATTAGATTTAAAATATTCTAATAATTTGGATGATGATTTTCGATTAGAAAACGATTCAGATTTTATCTCTACAGATGAAACAGCTGATCGTGAAATTTTAGAAGATATAGATGATACAGTTTTAGACGATGATGAAGTGTCTTTAAGAGATGAAAGTGATTCTTCTAATACAGAAGATAAAAATGAAGATATCAACGAATATAATTATTAAGTAAGTTATGTTCTAAATTGTTAATTTTTATATCCTTTTAGGGAGATTATATTAATTAAAACATGATTAAGTGTTTTTCTCGATTTCTAATAGATGAAGGTTGTAATAATGAATTATGTTTTTAGGAATGTATAATTATACTGTTTATTTGACTTATTTAAATTTGTTAAGTGGATTTTTGGGAGTGATATTCGCTACTCAAAACAAAATTATTGGTGCTTGTCTTTTATTGTTATTATCTGGTATTTTAGATGTTTTAGATGGTATTATTAGTCGTTGCAAAAAAAGTCGTTCTCTTAAAGAAAAAAAATATGGTGTTCAAATAGATTCTTTAGCTGATTTGATTAGTTTCGGTATGTTACCTATTTTTATAGGTATATCCTTTTATAAAAAAATTTTTAATAAAGATTTAGATTTTAAAAATTATTATGATATCGCTTTTATTTTCGTTAGTTGTTTATATCTTTTAGCATCTTTAATTCGTTTAGCTTATTTTAATGTTTTAAACGAAAGTTCTAAAAAAAAAGGAAGTATTTCTAGTTTTGTTGGTGTTCCTGTAACTGTTGCATCTATTTTGTTTCCTTTATTAGTTTTATTATTTGTTTTCGATCCTTTTAAAATATTGTATTGGGATAAAATTTTTATAAGTGTATATGTTTTTTGCTTAATGTTATTATCTTTTTTATTTATTAGTGATAAACTTCATTTTAATAAACCTGATATCTTGGGAGTATTATTGATTTTGTGTTTATTATTTATTATTATTTTTGTTTTTTTATTCATAAACAAAAATATTTTTTTTAATGCGAGGAGAATGTGAATTTTTTATTTCGAACGAACAATAAAAATAAGCCAGTGACAAGTAGTTGGTTGCAAAAATTTTTATATCAAGATATACAAAAAAAATGGTGGAAACGTTTTTTATTAAGAATATTTATTTCTCGTATTTTTAGCAAAATATTTAGTTTTTATTTGAATTCTATCTTTTCACGTATTCATGTTAAAAAGATTATCATTCAAAATCGCATTAATACTAGTTTATTTACGCAAAATTCATTTAAATCTTATAATGATTTTTTTATTCGTGTTTATAAAAAAATTCATTTTGACGCTTCTCGTTTGACTTTTATTAGTCCTGGCGAGGGTCAAATTCGTATTTTTAATATTAATGCTGATAGTTTTTTTAATATTAAAAATACTTCTTATCATTTAAATGATCTTTTGAAAAATGATTATTTAGTTCAAAAATATCTTAATGGTTTTTTAGTGATGTTAAGATTGCAAATTTTTGATTATCATAGATATATTTTTGTAGATCAGGGCATTCAAGATGAAAAGCATGTGAAAATTAAAGGAAGATTACATACAGTTAATCCCATTGCTTTTAAATATTTTAATGTTTTTTCCGAAAATAGTCGTGAATATACTGTTTTAAAAACTTGTAATTTTGGGGATATTATACAAATGGAAGTAGGAGCTTTATTAGTAGGGAAAATCAACAACCATCCGATCCGTAGTTTTCAAAAAGGCCAGGAAAAGGGTTTTTTTTCTTTCGGAGGTTCTGTTATTGTGCTCTTAATTGAACCTAATAAAATTAAATTTAATCAATTAATTTTAAATAATTCTCAAATTGGTGTAGAAACTAAAGTGAATATAGGAGAGACTATAGGTTTTAAATTGAAAAATTAAATTTAATAAAATAAAGGTAGAATGAAATTAAAAAATAATAATGAATGGATAGTTAATTTATCAATGCACAAAAAAACTAAAATTATTTTTATTACAGGCGGAGTTGTTTCTGGATTAGGAAAAGGTTTGTTAGCTTCTTCTCTGGGATATTTATTAAAACAACGTAATTTAAAAATTTTTATGCAAAAATTAGATCCATATATTAATGTAGATTCGGGAACTATGAGTCCGCAACAACATGGTGAAGTTTTTGTGACTAATGATGGAGCCGAAACTGATTTAGATTTGGGTCATTATGAAAGATATTTAAATATTAATCTTACTAAAGATTCGAGTATTACAACAGGTCAAATTTATCAATATGTTATTCAACAAGAACGTCAAGGAAATTATTTAGGAAAAACTATTCAAGTTATTCCTCATATTACAGATGAAATTAAATCGCGAATTTTAAAAAATGTTTATTCTGGTCAATATGATATTTTAATTGTGGAAATAGGGGGAACTATTGGCGATATAGAATCATTACCTTTTATAGAAGCAATTCGTCAATTGCGACAAGATTTGGGTTTTGAAAATGTTTTATATATACATAATACTTTAATACCTTTTTTAAAATTTTCAGGAGAACCTAAAACTAAACCTACGCAACATAGTGTTAAGGAGTTGAGATCTTTAGGGATTCAACCTCAAATTTTGATTTTAAGAAGTGAAAGTGATATTTCGGCAGAAATAAAAGAAAAAATTTCGATTTTATGTGATGTTAAAAAAGAAGCTATTTTTTCTAATGTGAATGTTTCTATTGTGGAAACTATTGTTCTTAATTTGCATGCTCAACAAATTGATAATTTCATTTTGAAATTTTTTAATTTAGAATTTTTACCAGTAGCTAATTTATCAGCATGGCAAGAAATGATTCAACAGATGAAAATTTTAAAAAAAGTTGTTAAGATTGGTATAGTTGGCAAATATACTGCTTTTCATGATGCTTATTTATCTGTAGTAGAAGCTCTTAAACATGCAGCTTATTTTAATAAAGTAGGCATTGACATTCAATTTATTTATTCTGAAGATATTAATAGTGATAATGTACATGATTTTTTGTGCGACTGCGATGGTATTTTAGTTCCTGGTGGTTTTGGTAGTCGAGCTATTGAAGGCAAATTACAAGCTATTCGTTATGCTCGTTGCCGAAATATCCCTTTTTTTGGGATTTGCTTAGGTATGCAGTTAGCTGTGGTGGAATATGCTAATAATGTGTTAAATTTATTTGGAGCAAATTCAACGGAGATAGACGATAATACTCCTTATCCAGTAATTAAATGCAAAATTACTGATAATGAAATGGGCGGAACTTTAAGATTAGGTTTAAAGAAGACTAAAATTATAACTTCGAGTAAAAGTTATGAAATTTATCAAAAATTAGTAATTTCTGAAAGATATCGTCAACGTTATGAAATGAATTCTGAATATATTTCTATTTTTACGCGAAATAAAAATTTTAGAATTTCTGGTTTTAATTTGCAAAAATCAATTGTAGAAATAATAGAATTGGTTGATCATATTTGGTTTATAGGGGTTCAATTTCATCCAGAATTTTTGTCTCGTCCTTTCCATCCGCATCCTTTATTTAAAGATTTTATTTTAACCGCGGTAATTTATCGTCAAAATAATAAAAAAAAGTGTTCATAAAAGAACACTTTTTTTATTTTATTAAAAAATTAAATTGATTTTATGATAATTTTAAGTCTGATTTAGCCTTATTTAACAAATCATTGATGTCAGAAGTTTTAACCATTTTGTTAGTTACAAAGTTTGATACATCGTCATCATTCCATGTTTTAGGACTAGTAGTTTCGTCGTTAATAAATTTTAATGCGTTGTCGGCTTTTGTTTTTAAATCGTTTGCTAAGTCTGTTGTTGCTTTAGAGATTATTTTATCTTTATCGTCTGCTTTGTTATTGTTTGCAAATGCATCTATTATTTTTTTTAGACCATCAACTGCTTTTTGTGCTTCTTTTTTAGCATCGTCTGCAGAAAGATCAGTTGCTTTGTTTTTTCCAGTTAAGTCTTTAATTTCTACTTTTAAAGTTTCAAAATCTTTATTTGTTAATGTTGTTATGTTAAAAGGTTTCCAATGTAATAATTTGGCTGCTATTAAATAAACAACTATAGCTATACCTAAAGATGCTAACACACCAACTGTAATTTTGCCGTTTTTAGTTTGTAAAAAATTTTCTTTGTGATTCATAAAGAAACTTTTTATTCTCCTCTATATTATTATAATTTTATTATTAAATCTTTTAGTTTATAAAAAAGATTCAATATCGCCTTCAATTATAACATATTTTTGGTATTAAATAATGTAAAATAATAAATTATTTTTAATTTATTATTTTATTTTATTAAAAATTTTATGTAGATTTTTTTCTATATTTTTATCTTGCGATATATTTTGTTTATTTTGATAATTTAGTAAACTGTTGATATAAAAAATAGATTTTTTTTTGTGAATATGTGCTTGTTGGATTGCTTTTATAATTTTTTCTTGTGGATAATTAAATTCGATATACCATTTTTTAATTATTTCTAATTCTTGGCTATTTAATACATCTCCTTTAATTTTTTCTATATTAGATATAGTATTGCTAATATTTGAAGTATTTTGATTTTTTAAGTTATTTAATTTTAGTTGTTTATATAAATTTTCAATTTTATCAAAAGTCTTACTAAGATCGAACATTTCTTGAACTTGATTATTAATTTTTTGTTGATATAAAAATAAAAAATTTTTTTTTATTAAATTTCTTAAAATAGTATCTATTTCGGGTAGGGAAAAATTAGTTTGTTGTATTATTTTTTCTGTCGATAGAATAGGGGTTTGGTATTGTTGAAAGAGTAATAATAATAATTTTACTTCTTTGAGGAGTAAATTAAGTTTTAGATATTGATTAATTAAAATTTTTTCTATATCTAAATATCCTTCTTCATATATTTTTTTTAACATTATTTTAATTTACTTTCTTGTGATAATTTTTCTAAAGCTATTTTAGCTGCTTGTTGTTCGGCGGATTTTTTGGTTTTCCCTTCCCCTTTGCCTAATAGTTGTTCAGATAAATATACTTCGGCAATAAATTCTTTTTCATGCGCTAATCCTGTTTCAGCAACAATTTTATATTTAATATGTTGATGACGTGTTTGTACTAATTCCTGTAGTTGCGTTTTAAAATCAATAATACCTATGACTTTTGATAAACAAGGAACTACTATATAATGAAAGGTTTTTTTAACTTGTAAATAACCTAAATCTAAATAAATAGCTGCAAATAAAGCTTCAAAAGCATCAGCAATAATGGAATAATTATATATTCCTCTTTTACGTTCGCCTTTTCCTAATAAAATATATTGTTTTAGATTTATTTCAGCTGAATAAATTAATAGAGATGCTACACAAACAGCTTGGGCTCTTTTTTTAGTCATTATACCTTCGTTATCTTGATTTTTTCTATAAAGATAATTAGCCATAAGAAAATTAATAATAGAATCACCTAGAAATTCTAATCTTTCATTATTTTGATTTTTTAAATTATGTTCATTAGCGTATGAACTATGTGTTAAAGCGTTAATATATAAATTAATGTTTTTAGGTTTTATATTTAATCTTGTAAATAAATTTTGAAGATACATGATAATCCTTGTATTTATTGAAATTTTTCAATTATTTTTTTTAAAAAATTTTTTTTGATTAAATTAATAGTTTGATTAATAGTTTGATAGAAAGTATTACTTGTAGAATTGCCAGGAGCTTTGATAATTAGTTTGTTTAATCCTAACAATATAGCTCCTCCTGTTTCATCTGTATTAAATTGTTTAAAATGCTTTTTTATGTTTTGTTCTAGAAAGATTTTGCTAATTATTTTGGTGCAAAGATTATTAGTGAGTATTTGTTTTAAATGTCTTGTATACATTTCTACAGTTCCTTTAAATGTTTTTAAAATCATATTGGCTGTAAATCCATCACTTATTAAAATATCAGCTTCTGTATTGAAAAAGTTATTCGGTTCTTCATTACCTTGGAAATTAATATTTGGATTATTGCTTAATAATTTAAATATATTAATATCTATATTTCTGCCTTTATTAGACTCTGTACCTATATTTAAAAGTTTGATTTTTGGGTTAGGAATATTTAATAATGTTTGAGCTAAAAAAATAGCGCATATAACGAAATCTAAAATATTTTCTTCTTTTACTTCCGCATTAGCTCCTGCATCTGTTAAAATTCTAGTTCGATGATCGATGGATTTGAACATAAGTGCTAATGATATTCTTTTTATACTAGGTAAAGTTCCTATAATAAGATAACTAGCTAAAACTAAAGATTGCGTTGGTCCAGCTGTTATAAAACTATCTATTGAAGTTTTTGAATTGGCAGTGTCTCTAAGAGCTACTAACATGGAATAAGGAAGATTATCTCTTATGGCTTCTCTGATATTTTTAGCATTCATAGGTAAGTATAAAGGAGTATTTATAATTTTTAATCTTGTTTTGATAGAATTTAAAATATTTTTGGTAAATATGTTTTGCAAACAATCTTCTATTTGAGTTCGAATACCATATAAATAAATATTCAAATTTTTATTTGCAATTAAAGCTTCTATTGTTCCTTGAATTACCGTTTTAGGCGCGAAATCTCCGCCCATAGCATCTATAGCTAATGTAATCATATAAAATCCTTATATTTAAAATTTTTTCATCATTTTGTTTTTATTAAAAGTTTATTTAAATCTTTATAAGTTTCATAAGATTTTTTTATTAATATTATTAATTAAAAAAATGTATTTTTTATTTTTACGTTTTTTATTTATAATTATCAATTCAAATAATTATTAAAAAAATAATATCTTTCGTTAAGGTTATTTTTTATTTGAATATGAAATAAATTTAACATGATTTAAAAATTTTAATTTTTATTTAATAATAGTAATAGATTATTTATGTTTTTGGTATTTATTACAAATAACACTCTCTAAATAAAATAAAAAAGTTTCCTAAATTTTCATTCCAATAACTAGATTTATTTTTCTGATATCTATTATAAACAAGTCTTATTTTTAACCGAACCAGTAAGTTTATTAACCATAAATTACTGACTTCTTTCGCCCTATCATTTCTTTTAGCCTTTTTTTCGAGAAAGAGAGAGTTATTTAATGATTTTTTATTAACTTTTAAATAATGATTCTCTATTAACTTTAAAACTTCCGGTTACTAATAAAAAAGTCTTTTTATTGTCAGCACTTATGATTTTTATCTTATTATTGGTTAATTCAATAATCTAAATCTAAAATCTTGATTTCTTAGAAAATTTATTCTTGTATTCGTAGCGATCTTCTTATTTTCTTCTAAATAATCTTTTTAGAATTATTTGGATAATATGTCTTTTTGACTAATTACTTTGTTTTAACCAGCTTTTAAGAGTGATCAGTTTTTAAGAATGGCTATAGTTGCTGATAATTGTTTATTTTTATATCAGTACTGGTAATTGGTGAGATTATTTGATATTTAGGTATTTTTGTGTCTTTAATTATTTATAAGAAATTTGCATTTTAATTTATAAAATCTTATTTTATATTTATGGAAATGATTTTATTAAAATGAACATTTTAATATTCAAAAAAATAATATCAACTTTTTAATTATAACATATTTTGTAATTATGATATTAGAAGTTAATTTTTATTTAAAATTCATTTAAAAGTGCTTAATTTATCTTTTATTTCGGTTTAAAATCGAAAGTAAGTTAAATTTAAAAGTTAAAAAAAATTACATATTTTTATTTTTAACTATTATATAAGTATATTTATTTAATTTTTTCTTGACATTTGATGTAAAAATTATATAATTCTAATATGAAATTACTATAGTTTGTAGTAATTAGTTTAAATTATATTATTTTACTTTTTTGTAATTATTAAAATTTTTTTGGTTTTTTATTTTTGTAATAAAATTTTATTTTATTATTTTTATCGAATTTCAACAATTTATTAGTTATTATTTTTTATCCAGATTATTAATTATATTTATTAATTTTTATAAATATATAAGAGATTTTCTATTGAATATATTTTTTTTCAAATTAGATTTTCAAAAAAATTTGCAAGATAAAAATATAAGCATTTTTTTTATATTTATTATTGATATTTATTACCAAAATTTGATTAAATAAAATTAATAAATTTTTCAAAGATAAAAAAGATGATAACGTGATAAAATAAATTAGTCATAATTTGTTTCGACTAACAATAGTAAAGATATTCATAATTAAAAGAAGATACAAATTTCCTTGTATATTGGTTGCTGTTTTAATTTATAAAATTAAATAAAAAGATAAAATTTATTATTTTTTTAATTAATTTTATTTTGGTATGATTATTTTTAAATTTATAATTAAAAACTTAATTTCAATATTCATATTATTGAGAGAAATTTATTGAAAGAGATATATTATATTTGGTATGTTGACTAACAAAACTATTAAAAATATTTATGAAAAATATTCTTTATATTTAAAAAAAAAATTTCTATTAATGGTTGGATAAAAAATTGTCGTTTTCAAAAAAATATTTTTTTTGTTGATATTAATGATGGTTCTTTTATTGAAGATTTACAAGTTATTTGTAAAGATAATGAATTTATTTGTTTAAAAAAAATTAAAAATGAACTTAATATTGGTGCTTCTGTTTATATAGAGGGTATTTTGATGCCTTTGAAGAATTCTTCTATTAGAAATTTAGAATTTGTTGCCTCTCGTTTTGTTATTTTAGGTTCTAGTTCTATAAAATATCCTATTCAACCAAAACCGCATTCTAGAGCTTTTTTAAGACAATTACCTCATTTACGATTAAGAACAAAACTTTTTGGTGCTGTTTTTAGGTTACGTAATACTGTGACTTTTGCTATACATAATTTTTTTCAAAATAAAGGTTTTATTAATATTCATACCCCTATTATTACTACTAATGATGGCGAAGGAGCTGGGTCTTTATTTCAAGTAACGAGTTTTGATCTTCAAAATTTATCAAATAAAAAGATTATTGATTTTAAAAGAGATTTTTTTGGGAAACCTGTTTTTTTAGCTGTAACAGGGCAGTTAGAAGCTGAAGCTTTTGCAACAGCTTTAAAAAAAGTTTATACTTTTTCTCCTACTTTTAGAGCAGAAAAATCTAATACTTCTCGTCATATTTCTGAGTTTTGGATGATCGAAGCAGAAATGGCTTTTTATGATTTGTCATCGAGTATTATTTTAGTTAAACAAATGTTACAGTATGTGATTAATTTTTGTTTACGAAAAAATAAATCTGATTTAGATTTTTTTGATAAAAATATTGAACCTGGTTTAATCAATAGATTAAATTATGTTGTTAATCTTAAAGATTTTCCAATAATTACTTATAAAGAGGCTATTAATCTTCTTGATAAAAGTTCTTTTGATTTTGAACAAAAACCTATTTATGGTTCGGATTTATCTACAGAACATGAAAAATATTTGACAGAAGTTGTTTTCAAAAAACCTATTTTTGTGACAAATTGGCCTAAAAATATTAAGGCTTTTTATATGCGTAATAATGATGATAATGAAACAGTTGCAGGTATGGATTTATTAGTTCCAAAAGTAGGAGAATTAGTAGGTGGTTCCCAAAGAGAAGAAAGATTGAAAATTTTAGAAAATAAAATGCGCGAAATGCAAATAAATACAATAGATTTAGATTGGTATTTAGATTTACGTCGTTTTGGTAGTTGTATTCATTCTGGATTTGGTTTAGGTTTTGAACGTATGCTACTTTATTTAACAGGTTTAGAAAATATAAGGGATGTTATCGCCTTTCCTAGAAGTTATTATAATATTTTTTAACATTTCTTTTTAATAAAAAATTCTAAAAAACAAAATTAAAAGAGGTTATATAAAAAGCATGTTTATTAAAATGTCAAATGTTTCTAAAGTTTTTGTTAATAAACATAATCATAAAAAAACTTTCGCAGTTAAAAACATTAATTTGGAAATTGAAAAAGGAGAATTAGTAAGTATTTTAGGTCCTTCAGGTTGTGGTAAATCAACTATTCTTTATATCATAGCAGGTTTAATTTCGGTTACTGAAGGTAATATTTTTTTTGACAATGTTGACGTCACAAAAGTTCCTCCAGAAAAAAGAGGTGTGGGTTTAGTATTTCAAAATTATTCTTTATATCCTCATATGACTGCGCGCCAAAATATTACTTTTCCTTTGCAAAATTTAAAAGTATCTTCCAAAAAAATTCAAGAAGAATTAGATAAAATTTCTGCTTTAACATCTACTAGTGATTATTTAGATAAAATGCCTTTTGAATTATCTGGAGGCCAACAACAACGTGTAGCTATTGCTAGAGCTTTAATTAAATATTCTGGTATATTATTGTTAGATGAAGCTTTATCTAATTTAGATACTCATTTGCGTATTAGGATGAGAGATGAAATACGTAAAATACAAATAAAAACTAATGTAACTGCTGTTTTAGTCACTCATGATCAAGAAGAAGCTATGTATATGAGTGATAAGATTTATGTTATGAATAGAGGTACTATTCAGCAATGTGGTACTCCGCATGAAATTTATAATAATCCTGTTAATTTGTTTGTAGCTTCTTTTTTGGGTGTTCCTCTTATTTCTGTCTTTAATGGTATGCTTCATTGTGGTAATTTAAAAGTAGGCAAAAATGTTATTTTAAAAGATCAACGTTTTCAATCATTTAATAATAAAGAAGTTTATGTTGCTATCCGACCTGAAGGTTATGAATTGAAACAAGATGGAATTTTCGAAATTGAGGGTATAGCTTTAGAAAATTTAGGTCGCGAATTAGTTTTATTAGCAAAAAAAACTGAATCTATTTATAAGACATTTCAAGTTATTATACCTACTTACCAACAAGAGCAATTAAATGCTAATAAAATTAATAAACAAAAAATTCGTTTTGATATTAAAAAAAATAAATTATTTGTTTTTGATAAAATTAATGAAAATAGGATTTTTTAAATGTTAGAAAATATGGGGCATAAAAATCATAGACATTGGTATTATTTATCGCCTATGTTGGTGTTTTTAACTGTTTTTACTTTTTATCCTTTAGTTAAAAATGTTATTATCTCTTTTAATGCTAAATATGATAAATTTAACGATTCTTTTAGCATGAAGCTTTATGATTTTTTTAGTTTAAATAATTATATTTCTATTTTTAAAGATGTAGATTTTGTTTTTGCATTACGAAATACTCTTCTTCTAGTAATTATTTGTGTACCAATATCTATTTTTTTATCTTTAATTATCGCTTTAGCTTTAAATAGTGTTCGTAATTATGTAGTGCAACATTTTTTTAAAACATTTTTTTTATTACCTTTGTTATCGAATACTATTATTATGAGTATGATTTTTGGTTCTTTTTTTTATTACAATACTACTAGCGCGGTTAGACCAGAAGGATTATTTAATTCTTTTTTAGGTTTTTTTGGTATTAAACCTCAACCTTGGATCAACATTTCTGCTCCTTATTCTCATAAAATTTTTGTTTTAGTTTTTTATAATATATGGGCTAGATTACCTTTTAAAATTTTTGTTTTTATTTTATCTTTGCAAGATATTGATAAATCTTATTACGATGCAGCAAAAATTGATGGAGCTTCTAAGTTTCGTATTTTGACAAAAATAGTTTTACCTTTATTGGCTTCGACTATTTTTTATCAATTAATAATTGAAACTTTAATGGTTATCAAAGAATATGAATCTGTTATAGGTGTTTTTGGTAGGAACGCTAATTATCGAGTACAAACTTTAGTAGGTTATATTTATAATCAATTATCTAGTTCTCATTATAATTCTTATTCTAAAGGGGCAGCTGCTGCTACGATATTATTATTAATTTCTGTTGTTTTTACTACTATGAGTTTTTATATTTCTAACAAAGAAAATAAATTGATGAAAGTGGATTTGTAATAATTATTTATATGGATATTAATAAGATTTATCGTTTTATAAGCGCCAATATTTGTAATATTAAACATAAGTTAGGTAAAATAAGCTATTTCACTATTATTAAATATTTGTTTTTGATATCAATTTTATTATTTTTAACATTTCCTTTTTATGTAATGGTTATCACTTCTTTGAAAAGTCATAAAGATATTGTAGAAAATAATTTATTAAGTTGGCCTAAACAAGGTTTGCAATTTATTAATTATAAAAATATTTTCGCTCTTAAAGATTTTAAATTTTTAAAATATTTCATAAATACTTGTATTATGGTATCTTTTTCTACTTTATCGGGAACTATTTGTTGTGTTTTAGCTGCTTTTGCTCTAAGTTTTTTTGTTTTTCCTTTAAAAAGAATTATTTTAATGTTATTGTTTTTAGCTATGTCAATTACAAGTGAAACTTTAATTTTGACTAATTTTCGTACTGTTTCTAATTTGGGTTTAGTTGATAATGGTAATGGTTCTATTATTCCTGGTGGTGTTTATTTCGCTATGACTTTTCCTTATTTGATTAGTGTAGTACATTTATTTTTGTTAATTCAAACTTTTAAACGTGTTCCGAAAGAATTATACTATACAGCTAAAGTGGATGGCGTTAATAATTTGCAATATTTATGGAAAATTTTATTACCTATAACAAAACCTACTGTTATTGTAATTGCTGTTTTCAGAACTATAGCAGCTTGGAATGCTTATGCTTGGCCAGAGTTGGTTGGTGCGAAGTTATTAACTAATATGATAAGAAAAATTTTTGATTCAGAATCTGTTACGGATACTTTAAATCTTCAAATGGCTATTTTTGTTTTAATAAATTTGCCTCTATTATTTTTATTTATTATTTTTAAAAAATATATTATATCTGGAGATAGTCGACGTGGTATTAAAGGTTAATTTAAAATCTAAAATTTTAAATATTGGTAATGTGGGCAAAATATTTATATATTTTAGTGCTATTGCTATTTTTATCATAACATCTAACTATTTTCGAGCTTCCCAAAATAACGAATTTTTTTCTCAAAGATATGATGATTTAAGAGATGAAATTAGTCAAAAATTTCACAATCATGAATCTCAAGTTAATTATTTTAAAAATCTTAAAAAGCCTGTAGAAATTATTTTTTGGCACAACTTATATCCTAGAGAGTTAGAAATTATTAAATTATCTATTAAAGAATTTGAACAACATAACCCTAATATTAAAATTAAAGATGTTAATAAGGTTAATTGGGAACAAATTTGTAAAAGTGTTGCTAATTCTTTACCCGTTAATAAACAACCTAACATTGCATTTTCTTATGATGATCATATTGAATTTTATTCTAAATCATTTAAAGTAGTACCATTAGATATTTTTATAGATTATGATGATGATTTTCTTAATACTTCTAAACATAAAAATAAATATAGTTTTTTTAAAGGTTATGCCAAAAAATTAAAATTGTCTAATGTTTATGACGGACAACCTCATTATTATAGTCTACCATTTGTTAAATCTACAGAAGTTATGTTTTATGATAGCGATTTATTTAAACAATATCGTGATGATTTGAATAAATGTTTTTATGAAAAACATAAGGTAGATTTTAAAGATGAGTGTTCTGAAATTATTGATTCTCAAGGAAAATTTGATTTTAAAGTTTTAAAAGTCAATAAAGATTATTTGATTTGGCCTTATTTAGAAACTTTTTGTGCTAAATTGATTGAACTCAAAAAAGATCCAACTTTTATCCCTATTACATCGGAAAGTTTAGCTAATTTAATTATTATTAGTAACGAACAAAAAGGGATTTCTTATCCAAAAGATGAAAATGAAATTAAGAGTTTTTTGTTAGATGAAAATGTTAAAAATAATATGCAATATTTTAAAGAAAATTTTTATAATAAAGGTTTTTTAACTAGTTCTAAATTAATTGGTATTAGTAGTAAAGAAATGTTTATGCAACGTAAAACTGGTATGTTTATCACTTCTACCAGACGATCTGATTTATTACATAATCAAGTATCAGATTTTAATATAGAAATGACTCCTTTTCCTTGTATGAGTTATACCGATCAATATAAAAATATTATTCAAGGTCCTAATGTTAATTTATTTTATTCGGAAGATAATGATAAAATGTTAGCTTCTTGGTTATTTTTGAAGTATTTGATTTCTAAAGATGTTTATATGGATATGTTGTTAGGCAAAGGCGGTTTTATTATTACTCGTGAAGATGTTTTAAATACTTTAAAAAATTCCAAGACTTCTAATGGAAAAAATTTTGTTGATGAACAAATTCAAACATTGGAAAATTATTTGTGCGATAAAAATAATATTATTGATAAGCAAAATCCAAAAGCAATAGGAGATCAAAAAAATAAAAGACGAGCATTGTATAAATTTAAATCGGTTAAATTCGCTCAAGAACATACTTATGATAATAACAATAAAGATACTTATTTCACGACACCTATTTTTACTGATGTAGTTTTTTTTCGCTCGATATTAAATGATTTGTTTACAGAAATTTTAGCTATTGATAACCAAACAATTAATTTAAAACAAAAAATAAATTTTTTATTTATGGAAGCTTATACAAGGATTTCTCATAATTAATGTTTTAAAAAAGATTTAATTTAACTAATATAGGAGGAGAATAAAAAAAATGAATCAAAATGTGATACAAATTAATACCGATACAATATCTATAAATCATGTAATTCTTAACAATATAAATGAATTTGATATTATTACTATATTTGGTCATAAAAATCCCGATGGAGATTGTTACGGTTCTCAATTAGGATTGAAAGATATTATTCAACAAAGTTTTCCTAATAAAAAAGTTTATACTTTAGGCGAAAATAATCCTATTTTTTCGTTTTTAGGTTTAATGGATGAAATTGATGATGATGTTATATCTCAATCTTTAGCTATTGTAGTGGATTGCGGAAATACTAATGTAATTAGTGATGTTAGATATAAAATAGCTAAAAAAATTATACGTATTGATCATCATTTAATAGGAGAAATTTACGGAGATGAACAAAATTCTTGGATTGATCCAAGTTTTTCTTCTTGTTCGGAAATGATTTATACTTTTAAAGAAGTTAATAATTTAAATTTGAGTATCAAAGGTGCTTTACCTATTTATATTGGTATGGTTACAGATACTGGTCATTTTCGTTTTGATAGAGTAAATTATAAAACTTTACAAATTGTTTCTGATTTGTTACGTTATGGTTTTGATGCTTTTCAAATTGATACTAAAATCACTGTTCAACCTATTAATATATTAAGATTTAAAGGATTTGTATGTAGTAATTTTATTGCTGAAGATGGTTTAATTTATATTAAGATTACTCATGATATTATTGAAAAATTTAAATTGAAATTCGAAGATATTAATAGTGTAGTTAATATTTTTCATAATATTCAAGGATATCCTGTATGGTTATTTATAATAGAAAATAAAATTAAAAATTATTGGAAGATAAGTATACGTTCGATAGGACCTGAAATTAATCATATCGCTCATCAATTTAATGGTGGAGGGCATTTTCGTGCTTGTGGTATGAATGTTTATAATCAACAAGAAATTAATCAAGTTATTAAATTGGCTAAAAATTCTATTAAAGATTATGAAAACCAAAGAAATATAAATATCTCTTGACTTAACCAATCACCACATTGCGAGGGCAATAACAATTCTTTATAATTAATAACAAAGAGTAACAAAATTTCAAAAATTGGAATTTAACCATTTTTTAAAAAGCTTAACTTTCCTCTAAGTAATTCGATTTGATATTTATGATTAACTAGATTAACCAAATTTAGATTATTAAATTAACCAATAATTAGATAAAATTCCTTATACTCAATTTTTTTAATAGTCAGATGATTATAACTTAATGCAGAATTATTAAGTTAATCATTTTTTTAAAAATAAGGTTAATTTGTCTTTATAGAAAAACATTTTTTAAATAATCAAAATATCAAATGAGAATGCGATGTGGGGTTAATAATCTGATAAAACTGATAAATACTCGCTAAAAATTGGATTTATTTTGTAACCAACAATATTTGTGGAACATAAAAATAACCATTTACGATATTAAAATTCTAAAAATTGAGCAATAACATCGCGAATATATTAATAACATTATCTATAAAAATATCGGTAATTAAATATTTGTGGTTTTAGCTAACTAATAATTTCTGATTTTTCATCCGAACTATTTAGTTGCCAAAAAACCTCTTTGAGGAGCCATGAAAATTTAATCATGAGAGTTCGGCAGAAGATTGATATTAGAGAAACCTGGGGATTAGATATACTTAAAAAAAGTTAAATTTTTCATACCAAAAAAACCGTATGCAATTCTGATTGGATTAGAATGAGAGATACACAAACTCTTTTATTATGCAAAATTGTTGGATAACTAATCAATAAATACAACAATATTCAATAATTTAAGAAATAAAGAACGATCAGAAGAAACAATTAATGAGCAGATGATACTCGGTTATTCTTTGAAAGAAGATAAATTAGGGTAATTCGGACGAAAGGAAACTTTTTCGTTCGGTTTGGATGGTGATTATTGATAACAGATATTGGTAAAATAAATCTTAATAGGAAAAAATAAATAATTTATTCATATTATAAACAATAATTTGTTTGGTATGTTGATTAAAAAAAATTAAAATAATAAAAAAAATATACTAAAGTGAGTGAGTTAATGTTTTTACAAGAAACTATTGCAGCTATTGCTACACCTTTAGGCGTAGGTAGTATTAGTGTAATTCGTGTAAGCGGATCAAAAGCCATTGAGGGTATTAATAGTATTTTTAAAGGTATTAAAGAAATTAATTTATTAGAAGTGGCAACTCATACTATTCATCATGGTTTTATTTTGAATCATTCAGGTGAAGTTTTAGATGAAGTTTTAATTTCTGTTTTTCGGTCTCCTCGATCTTTTACAGGTGAAGATATTATCGAAATTCAAGCTCATGGAGGTACTTTAATTACTAAACTTGTGTTAGAAAGAGTTTTATCTTTACCGTTTATTAGATTAGCAGAGCCAGGTGAATTTAGTAAAAGAGCTTTTTTAAATAAAAAAATTGATTTATTACAAGCAGAAGCTATTATGGATTTAATTCATGCTAAAAATATTCAGTTTATCAAATTAGCTAATGCAGGTTTACAAAAAAAAATTTCTAAAAATATTCAAGATTTAAATAAACAAATTTTAAATTTAATAGTTAGTGTAGAAGTAAATATAGATTATCCCGAATATGATGATATACCTACTGTTACTAATAATTTGATTGTTCCTCAAACGGAATTTTTAATTCATAAATTGCAAAGTATTTTAGATAATTCTTATAAAACTCGTTTTATTAAAGAAGGTATTAAAACTTTAATTTTAGGTAAACCTAATGTAGGAAAATCTAGCCTTTTAAATAATTTTTTAGGAGAAGAAAGAGCTATTGTATCCGATGTTCCAGGAACTACTCGAGATTTTTTGGATGTTTATGTAACTATCAATGGTATTAATTTACGTTTAATTGATACAGCAGGAATTCGTAATACTGATGATTATTTGGAGAATTTAGGAGTTAATATTGCTAAAAAATTTATAAACGAAGCTGAATTAATTTTGTTATTATTAGATGCCCATGATATTTTAGAATCTGAAGATTTAATGTTATTAGAAATGACTAAACATAAAAATAGAATTATTGTAGGTAGTAAATCTGATTTGCCAATTAAGCTTAAATTATCATCCGAATTGAAATCACAGATTATTTTTATTTCTAATCATACACAAGAGGGAATAGAAAATTTAAAAAGAAAAATTATAAAACAATTTAATTTGCAAGATATTCAAGAGCGAAATTTCGATTATTTATTTAATCTTCGGCAAGTTAATCAATTAAAAAAAGCTATTATATCTTTAAAAAAAATTTTAAAAGATATAAAAAGAAATATGCCTATAGATATACATGTGCTTCATTTAAAAGAAGCTTATCAATCTTTAGAAAATATTTTAGGTAGCAAATTACAAGAAAATTTGATTAATGAATTATTTTCGAAATTTTGTTTAGGTAAATAATATTTATTATTTTTAGTTTTTTTATTTACACATGTTATTTGTTATTTTTTTATTTAATTTTTTCAAGATTGAAAATATTTTTATTTTTATTAATAAATGTAAATTAATTATTGGAATAATTTTATAAAATAATTTAAATTGTTTAAAGGATCGGATTATGACATGATTGAAATTGAATATCGACAAAATAATCAAAAAAAAATATTTCCAAATAATATTACTGTTAGTAAAATTATTATTTCTGAAAATTTAGAATTTTTAAATAATTCTGAAAAATTACCAATAGCAGCTTATTTTAATAATAAATTAGTTCATTTAGATAAGCCTTTAAATGAAGATGGTGTATTAAATATTATTACAATATCTGATAGTATAGCTTGGTCTATTTTAAATAACAATACTGCTTTAATTATGGCTCAGGCTATTTGTCGTGTTTATCCGAATGCATTATTAGTGGATAAATATATAAATTCAGAAGGTTTTTGTTGTGATATTGATCCAGTTAATAATATAATTTCAGAAAAAGATTTTGGTATTATTGAAAAAACTATGATTAATATTATGCGAGAAAAATTACCTATTACTGAAACAGAATTATCTGTTTCTGAAATTCGAAGTTTATTTAAATTTAATTATTATAAAATAGATTCTTTGCAAAAAATTCAGTCTTCGCAAAAGTTATTTTTATATAAAAAAGGTAATTTTTTAGATTTTTGTACAGAAGATCAATATTTACCTAATATTAATCTTAATCGTTATTTTAAAATTTTAAAAATATCTGGAGTTTATTGGAAAGGAAATGAAAAAAATAAGGTTTTAATTCGTATTTATGGGGTAGCTTTTTTTCGAAAACAGGATTTAGCTAATTATTTAAAAACTTTAGATGAAAGAAAAAAAAGAGATCATAAATTTATTAATAAAGAACAGAATTTTTTTATGTTTTCGTCAGTTGTTGGAACTGGATTGCCTTTTTGGTTATCTAAAGGAGCAACTATTCGTCGTATTATTGAAAGATATATTGTTGATAAAGAAATATCGTATGGATATCAACACGTTTATACTCCGGTTGTAGCTAATATCTCTTTATATAAAACATCTGGTCATTTAGAATTATACAATGAAGATATGTTTCCCATTATGCAATTACCAGATGGTGAACAATTAATTTTACGACCTATGAATTGTCCTCATCATATGGAAATTTTTCGTCAAAAAATATATAGTTATAAAGATTTGCCTATAAAAATAGCTGAATTAGGTCTTTTGCATCGTTATGAACCTTCCGGAGCTGTTTCAGGATTGCAAAGAGTACGAGCTATGTCTTTAAATGATGCTCATATTTTTATTGCACCGGAACAAATTAAACAAGAATTTGTTGAAATTATTAATTTAATTAAAGAGGTTTATCAAGATTTTCAAATTCGAGATTATTATTTTAATTTAAGTACTCATGATCCTAATAATAAGAATAAATATTTTGATGATCCTGATATGTGGTTAAATTCTGAAAAAATTTTAAGAGATATTTTAAACGAATTAGATCTTAAGTATCAGGAAAAAATCGGTGATGCTGCTTTTTATGGTCCTAAAGTTGATGTACAAGTTCTAACTGCTTTACATCATGAAATCACTTTATCAACTATTCAATTAGATTTTTTATTGCCTAAAAGATTTCATTTATCTTATATAGATTGTAATAATCAAAATAAAACTCCTGTAGTTATTCATAGAGCTATCACATCTACTATAGAAAGATTTACTGCTTATTTAATGGAACAGAATAAGGGCTTTTTTCCTTTATGGATTGCGCCTGTACAAGTTGTTATTATTCCAGTTAATAACGAATTACACCTTGATTATGTTAAACATTTGCGAAAAGAAATGTTACGAAATCATATAAGAGTGGAATTAAATGATAAAGATCACACTTTTAATTATAAAATTCGTTCTGCTTATCAAGAAAAAATTCCTTTTCAAGTTATTATTGGAGAACGTGAAATTCAAAATAATATTTTACATGTTCGTCAATATAATAAACTTGAACAACATAATATGTCTATGAATGAGTTTTTACAAATGTTTCAACATGTGATTAAAAATAAAATTTAATTTTGTTTTTTTGTTAAATTGATATTGAAAAAAGATTATAAATTGAATTATAATTAATTAGTGCTGGACGTCGAAGAGACATGAATATCATGTTATCTAACCAATAACCAGTGCGCTGATAAACATTTCAAGGATAAGACCGGTTTTTTAAAGGAAAAGATAAATAATTAACACAGTTCTTAAAAGTAGGTTACGACTAATTAATTAGTTCAAAATATGATACTGCCATATGATTACAAAGATAAGTTAAAAATGGCTGATCTACTATAAACCTGTTTCGCAAACTACTATAAGTGAGAGGTTCAAAATTTATCAATATAAATTATTGGTATTGGCTAGTTTATCAATTGAAAACTGGATTTTCATAGCTTTTTAACGATCGCCTTTTCTTTAATAACTAAGGTAGATATTTAAAATTAAAAAAAAAGTTAAAAAGATTCCCCTAAAGGCTACAGTTATTAAAAGAACAATGGAGGTAATAAAAATTATCAGACCAAAAGACAAAGCAAATATTTTATAAGAACCTGGCTAAGGCAAAGAATAATGATCTTTGCAAGATGAAAGAATTTTAATATCTTATAATAAGATATTATTTCATTTGACAGTCAGAAACTTTTTTAAGTTTAAAAAAAGACTGTTTGTAATAGATATCAGAAAGACAATTTTCGAATATCGAAATGCAAATAATCTACTCATTTTTGAATATTTATTTTATAATTGTTTATTTAAGCTTTTAAGGAATAATAGAATTCTTAAAATTTATTTGATAAAATAATTAAAAATATTATTGTTAAAATTTTTTAATTTATCTTTCATTATATAAAAAAATTTTAAATTTGATTATTTTATAAAAAAGGAGAAATTTATGACAAATTTTTTAATTCAACCTTTAAATGATTATGTTGTTTTAAAACCAAAATTTCAAGATGAACGTACTTCTTCAGGTCTTATTGTTAGTACTAACCCTCGTAAAGAAGAATCTTTAGGGATTGTAGTTAGTTTTGGACCGCAAGTCACTAATTTAAAAACTGATGATTTAGTAGTGTATAAGAATTATTCTGGAGAAAAGGTTCAATTGCAAGAAGAAGAATATTTGATTGTTAAATCAGAAAATATTATTGCTAAGATTAATAATAAGGTTAATTCTTAAGAATTTGATTTTTATTAATATTAATTATTTTTAAAATTTTCAAAAATTAATTATTTATTAGGATAAAAGAGGAGTATTGGAATATTATATGGCAAAACAAATTGTTTATGGCGAAATAGCAAGAAAAAAAATTTTAAAAGGGATAGATTTATTAGCTAATACAGTTAAAATAACTTTAGGTCCTAAAGGTCAAAATGTTTTATTAGAACAAAAATATGGTAGTCCTTTAATTATTAATGATGGAGTAACTATTACAAAAGAAATTAGTTTTAAAGACGCTTATCATAATGCTGGCGCTAAAGCTATATGCGAAATAGCTACTCGAACTAATGATGTTTCAGGAGATGGTACAACTACAGCTGTTTTATTAGGTCAGAGTATGATTCGTAAAGGTTTTGAAGCTTTAGATACAGGTGGTTTTAAAGGTGTTCTTTTAAAAAAAGGTATTTTAGAAGCATCTCGCGTAGTAGCTCAACAACTTTTAGCTAAATCTCGTTCTGTTAATACTCAAGAAGAAATTGAAAATGTTGCTACTATTTCATCTGGTAGCTCAGAAACAGGAAAAATTGTAGCTGCTGCTATTGAAAAAGTAGGCAAAACAGGAGTTGTTAATGTGGATGAATCTAAGAGTTTTGAAACTGTATTAGATGTTGTTGAAGGTATGCAATTCGAAAAAGGTTATGTTTCTCCTTATTTTGTGGTAAATAAACAAGATTCTTTAATAGAATTAGAGCAAGCTGCTATTTTAATTACTGATCATAAGATTAATAGTATATTCGAAATTAATCGTATTTTAGAATATTCATTAAGTAATAGAGTTCCTTTGTTAATTATTGCTGAATCTTTTGATAATGAAATGGTAAGTATTTTGGTTGCTAATAAAAAAGGTAATTATTTAAATGCAGTTGCAGTTGAAGCTCCGAGTTTTGGTGATCATCAAAAAGAATTGCTTCAAGATATGGCTATTTTAACTCAAGCTACTTTTGTTTCTAAAGATTTAAATATGAAGTTAAAAGATGTAGATGAAAAATTTTTAGGTAAAGTTAATAAAGTTATTATTAAAAAAAATAGTACTACTTTGGTAGTTGATAACAAAACTTCTGCTTTAGAAACACGTATTAAAGAAATTCAATCACAAATTTCTAATATCAAAAATATGAAAGATTTTAATCAACATGATTTAAATAATTTAACCAATAGATTAGCTAAATTAACTGGTGGTATTGGTATTATTCATGTAGGAGCTACTACTGAAACAGAATTAAAAGAAAAAAAATTACGTATCGAAGATGCTTTAAATGCAACTAAAGCTGCTATTGAGCAAGGTATTGTTCCCGGTGGAGGAAAAGCATTAGTAGAAATTTATAAAACTGCATCAAGTGAATTAAATTCTGTAAATGAAAGTGTTCGTAAAGGTTATAGTATTGTTTTAGAAAGTTTATTAGAACCTACTAAACAAATTGCAACTAATGCGGGTTTTGATGCTTCTATGATTCTTCAAAAACAATTAGAACAAAAAGATAATTTTGGTTTTAATGCTGAAACTGGTCAATTTGTGGATTTAGTTAAAGATGGTATTATGGATCCTACAGCGGTAACTAGACAAGCTGTTTTAAATGCTGCTTCTATTGCATCTGTAATGGTAACTACTGGAGCTGCTGTAGTTGAAGAAGTATTAGAAAAAAATTATCAAAATATTGATAGCATGAATAATGATGTACTTTAATATTTAAATAAATTAATTTATATTTTGTGAAAAATTAATTCATATTTTAAAAAAACAAATAAGTTTTTTTGATATAATGGATTAATTTTTTTTTTATATAAAAATATCAAAAAAATGTTAGAATTTTTATTGATATTCAAACAAATGAATAAAGATTATTAAAAAATTTAATTTTTTTGATTTTTATTTGATTAAGAAGGTATAAAATCAGTTTTATGAAATTAATTTTTAAGTATATTATACGTTATAAAATGATACTTTTTTTAAATGTTTTGGCAGTTTTATTTATAGCGAGTGGTGAAATCGGAATTCCTTTGATGATAGGTCGTTATATTATTGATAATCCTGTTTCTTCGCAAAATTTTTTATTTGTTACTTTTTCTTTATTATTATTGGTTTTATGTGCTATTATTGGTAATTTAATTATTAATTTTTGTTCTGCGAAAACAGCATCTTTAGTTTTTAAAGATTTAAATACAGATATTTTTGAAAAAATTCAAACTTTTTCAATTATAGAAATGAAAAAACTTGGTGTACCTTTTTTAATGAATTGTAGTATTACTTGTGTTGGTCAAATTGTTAATTTTATGGCTAGCCTTTATAGAGCTTTAATTGTATCTCCTATTATGTTAATTATTAGTTTAATTTTAATAAATCGTATTTATATGATTTTTTCTTATATTGTTTTAGCTGTTATACCATTTTTAGTTATTATTTTTGTTTGTATTATTTTTAAAAATAATTTTTTATCTACTAAAAAACAAAAAGTTTTAGAACAAATAAATTCAAAATTACGTGAAAATTTAACTGGTATCAAAGTTATTAAAACTTTAAATACAGAAGATTATGAATGTTCTCAATTTAATACCATAAATTCTCAATATGCTTTTTTAAATATTCATTTATTTAATTCAATTTTTTCAATGGAACCTTTATTTTATTTATTATTAAATATTTCTATTATTTTTACTACTGGATTTGGTGCTTATATTTTAAAATTAGGTATTCCAGCTGATTTTCGTTTAGGCGACCTTTATAATTGTATTAATTTGCAATATCATATACTTTATTCGATTTTAAATTTTTTATTATTATCTACTATGTTCCCTAAAGCTTTAGTATCTTTAAGAAAAATAGAATATTTATTAAATATTAAATCTGAAATTAAAAATAATTTACAATATAATTTTGATTTATCCAAACCTATTGTAAGTTTGGAGTTTAGAAATGTTGATTTTAGATACGATCAAAAAGATAAACTTATTTTATCAGATATTAATTTTAAAGTTCATTCTTCAGAATTAATTGCTTTGGTTGGTTCTACGGGTTCTGGAAAAAGCACTTTAATTAATTTGATTCCTAGGTTGATAGATCCTATTAAAGGTTGTCTGTTAATTAATGGAATAGATATTAAATTATATAATTTAACTTCTTTAAGGAATAAGATTGGTGTAGTTTCTCAAAAGAATATTTTATTTAAAGGTACTATTTTAAGTAATTTAGCTTTTGGAAAATCTAATGCAGATTCTGAAGAAATTTTAGAATTTGCTAAAATAGCTCAATCTTATGATTTTATTAATAAAACTAAAGGAAAATTACAAGAACCAGTTAGTGAATTAGGTTCTAATTTTTCTGGAGGGCAAAAACAAAGATTAGCTATTACTAAGGTTTTATTAAAAAAACCTGATATTTATATTTTTGATGATTCTTTTTCTGCTTTAGATTATCAAACTGATTTAACTATTCGTCAAAATTTAAGTTATTTAAGGAAAGATTCTATTATCATTATAGTAGCTCAGAGATTGAGTTCTATTTTAAATGCTGATAAAATTATTGTTTTAGATGATGGTAAAATTATTGATATCGGTAAGCATGAGGAGTTAATGCATAGGTGTCAAATTTATAAAAATATTGCATTTTCGCAAAAAATAAAAGAGGTTCTAAATTGAAAAAAATATTTTATTTTTTAAAACCTTTTCGTAAAGAAATTTTTATTAGCATTTTTTTGATTTTTTTAGTGGCTGCTATAGATGCTTTTATTGTGATTTTTGAAGGTAATGTTATTATTAATTTTATTCAAAATAATTTCAAGAATAATTCGAAAATTATCTACAAAGATCATATTATTCTTGATTTTCTTCGTAAATCTTTTATTAGTTATTTTAAAAATATATCTGAATATATGGGTTATATTTTTCTTTTATTATCTATTAATTTGTTATTATATATTTTGTGTATTATAGCTCGATTTATTTATAATAAATTAATTATTGTAATTATTCATAAATCTGTTCAAAATATTAGACAACGTGTTTATCAAAAAATGTTAAGATTGCCTATATCATATTTCGAAAATAACACTATAGGCAATATTATGAGTATTGCGATCAATGATTTGGAAACAGTTTCTAATGGTTTACAGCAATCTTGTGTAGCTTTTGTGCTTTCTTGTTTTAGTATTTTGATGATTATTTTTATTATGTTTTGGGCAAATGTAAGATTTGCTTTGTTAATTTGTTTAATGATACCGAGTTCTTTATTTGTGATTTGGTTAATTAATAAAAAAGCTCGTTCAGTTTTTATTCAAAGATTTGAAAAAACAGGAGAATATTTTGGTTTTTTACAAGAAAAATATACCGGACATAAAGAGATTATTTTATATAATCAACAAGTGAATAATATTAATGATTTTCAAAATTTAAACAAACAATTATCTTCTACTATTTTTAAATCTAATTGGATTTCTGGATTAGTCATGCCTATTATTAATAGTTTTACTTATATTGTGATGACTTTTATTGTTATATTAGGTTATTTTTTGTTGAATTATCAAGATACAGAAATACCATATTTATTATTGAAATTGGGATTTGGCGCTATTCAATTAGGAATGTTTCAATCATTTATGAAATATATTTGGCGTTTAGGAAATCCATTAAGAGATTTAAGTCAGATGTTTGTTATTTTACAATCTACCTCTTCTGCTGCTAATCGTATTTTTACTTTTTTATCCGAAAGCGAAGAATTAGATGTAAAAAATAATTTAACTATTTCTAATGTAGAGGGTTTTGTGAAATTTTCTCATGTTAATTTTCAATATCATACTGATCAACCTATTCTTAAGGATATTAATTTTGAGATTAAAAAAAATCAAATGGTCGCTATTGTTGGTCCTACAGGATCTGGCAAAACTAGTTTAGTTAATTTATTGGTTCGTTTTTATGATTTAACTTCTGGCAAGATTACAATTGATGGAGTAGATATTTCTACTATTAAAAAAAGTGATTTACGTAAAATTATTGGTATAGTGGTTCAAGATGAATGGTTATTTTGTGGTACTATTATGGATAATATTCGTTATGGTAATTTTAATGCTACAGAAGAACAGGTGGTGCAAGCTGCTAAACAAGTTAATGTTCATGATTTTATCATGACTAAACCAGATGGTTATAATACTATGATTAACGAAGAATTAGATAATATTTCTCAAGGAGAAAAACAGTTAATTACTATCGCTAGAACTTTTTTAAATAACCCTTCTATAGTTATTTTAGATGAAGCTACTGCTTCTATTGATACTCAAATAGAAATTCTGTTTCAACAATCTATGCAAAAATTATTGAAAAATAAAACTTCTTTTGTGATTGCTCATCGTTTATCTACTATTATAAATGCAGATGTTATTTTAGTTTTAAAAAATGGTTTGTTAATTGAAAAAGGTAATCATTCGGAATTATTGAATAAAAAAGGTTTTTATTATAATTTGTATAATAGTCAATTTAAATAAATTTTAATTGAGTTAGATGAGAATATAAATATAAAATATTCCGACAAAAACGAAGAATTGAATAGGTTTTTTCGAGTTTATTTTTCAAGTTTATTTTTGAGTTTATTTGAGGTATAATAAAAGTGGGTAATTTGTTTTTTTGATAACTATAGATAGAATACCCAAAAATTTAAATTAAAAAAATTATACTATATCAAACTTAAGAATTTGAAAAATGAAAAAAATTTAAAAAACTTGAAAATTTATTAAATAAAATTTTAAATAATATAAAATTTAATTTTATTAAAATAGTTTATTTAAGTGTATTAATTGTTGTAAAAAATTAATTGAATAAGGGAGTGAACTATATTTGAACAAACCATTAAATTTTAATAAAAAGTTTATAGGTTTATCTTTATTGATATTTTCTGTTTTAGTAATCCCTTTGATAATGTTTTGTATTGATATTTTTGAAAATTCAGATGAAATTGATTTATTAGAAAATGAATCTATTTTAACACAATCACAACAGGATAAGGTGCGCAAGTTCGGGCGTTTAATTTAGGAGATTATATGGTCCTCCTAGCATAGGGATAGCATGCTAAGCCGTTGAATTTACCTGAGAATGAAAATTTATAAGGGAACATAGCATATTCAAAAAGCATAATTATTTTTAATATTGATATTTTTTTTAAATATATGCGAGGCGAAGTTAAAATAAGCATGAAATTTTTTTTAAATTAAAGCTATAATATAAAATAAATCAAAAAAATATGTTATTCATTAATAAAATATTGTTTATAACATATCAAACGCATTAATTGTATTTTCTTTATCTTGCAATTAAGTTCTATCCGAAAAATATTTTTTGTTTTTGAAACTTATTTTTGAACGTTTTTCATATATTTTTATAAATATAATGGGATGATTTATTTTAAATAAAGCCATGCGATCTTTAACACTTACCAATAATTAAACAGCTACCTTGGATAAGCTTCTTATAAAAAATTTAATTAAGATTTTTACAAATATCTTTTTTGAATAATAAGGTATTTATTAATTTAGATTTGAGCATTTATGCCTAATCATTTATCCGCCTTAGATATTTTATAAATGCTTACAGAGTTTTATAGTACTCGTAGGGGTCATGTCCTACCAAGGAGCAGGTAATACCTGTACACAAGGGGAAGAAAAACAGATTAAAATATACATATTATTGTTTGTATAATTTAACTCGGAAAGCCGTATGCATAGGAATATGCCCGTGCGGTTTGGGTGAGGGTTTAATATAACTTTTTATATAAATTTTTATAAAATTAATTATATTAGTTCTATTCAGGGCGCCAAAAGATGCCTAAATATCGAGCAATTTAACCAATTGCCAGTGCGAATAAACATTGAAAGGATAAGAACGGTTTTTTAAACGAAAGAATAAAAAATTACAGCAGTTCTTAAAAGCGGGTTGCGATGAAGTAGTTAGTCAAAAGGATACCGCCACCAAATGGTTCTAAGGAAAAGCTGGAGAAGGCCTAAGAATTAAGTAGATGTAATAAATTCACCTGTCTCGTAAACTACTGAGACCGAGCAGTCCAGAGTCTATCAATATATGTGAATAGTATTGGGTAGTTTATTCATTAAAAAAACCTGGAATCTTACCGTTAATCTCTAACGGTCATTTCACCTAAGGAACCAAGGTTGATATTTAGAGTAACTTGGAGAATCCTAAAGGCAGAGTTATTAAATTAACAAATAATGAGATTAAAGTCATTAGGCCCAAGGATAAAGCGACTTTTTAGTAGTCGGAGGAGTAAAACTTAATTTGGAATCATTAAGTCAATCGTTCTCTCAGGAAGAAGGTTAACAACCTTTATAGGGCGAAAGAAGTCAGTAATTTATTGTTTATTCAAGAATTAAAAAGATTTAGCATAGATGCCAATAACTATTTATTTTAAGAAACTAATTTTTTGTGAATTTTAATATCATGTAAAATCGTTCATTAAATAATCGGAACATTCTTAAAGTTTTATAAGGGGACTGGCGATTTTTTAGAGAATTAATTAAAAATAAACGATATTAAAGAATTTAAGAAACAAGAAAACGTTCAGAATAAACAAACTAACCATTGGCGACATTAAGTTAGTCCTCGAATGAGGGTAAATTATGGCAAGCCGGATGCTTGGAAACTTGCCTGTCCGGTTTAGATGGGGGCTGTTTTGTAATAAATATCAGAAAGTAAATCCTGATAAGAAAACGCAAATAATCTATCCATATCATGAACAATCTGAATATAGTAATAATGATGGTGATAATGAAGATGATTTAAAAGATATTTCTTCGAATTCTATCTTATCTGGTTCTGGTTCTTTACATGAACCATCTGTTAATTCTCCAACGTTTTCTGATTCAAATGAAAAAACAACAATTTGGAGTCAAGCTCAAAATGCAATAAATTTTTTTAGTAATAATGCAGATCAATTAAAAGATTTGACAGAAACTACAAAAGATATTATTGATACTTTTCAAGGTTCAGTTACACCAACTAGTGATCCATTAGTGAATGAAAAGAAACGTCCAGTTACACCAACTAGTGATCCATTAGTGAATGAAAAGAAACGTCCAGTTACACCAACTAGTGATCCATTAGTGAATGAAAAGAAACGTCCAGTTACACCAACTAGTGATCCATTAGTGAATGAAAA
>JAUZJE010000001.1:34204-80190 GCA_032886695.1 'Waltheria sp.' little leaf phytoplasma | reverse complement strand
GAAACGTCCAGTTACACCAACTAGTGATCCATTAGTTGATGCAAGAGATTCTAATAAGATTAAATCAGATCATATTACATATCAACCACAAAATTTAAACATATCATCAAATTTACAAGAAGATAAATCTCAATCTGTTAAACCAATAAATTTCAAAGTTAAAAAAAGTCTTAAAAAAATTCAAAAAAAATGGCGATAACTTTTTAGAATCCGCAAAACATACTTCTTATGAAAAAATATCTTCTATTATTTCAAATGAAGATTCAATCAGATCAATAGATTATGATTCTGAAGATAATGAAAAACTTTCTGTAATTTCTGATAGTTTGATGGACAAAAATTTAGATCAAATAAATAATGTCTTCGAAAAAAAATCTTCAAATAATAATGTAAAAATCATTAAAAAGATTTCATCTTCAAAACAAACATTACCTCGTAGTTCTGGTTTGAAATATGTAACATCTTTATTTGTTTCTTCTTTTGGTGTAGTTCGTGTATTTGTTTCTAAAATGATTTTTGCTTTTAGATAGTTGTTGACAATTTTGAATAAAATTTCTTAATTTATTAAAGTACATAAAACTTAAAAGTTGCTTTATTTTAAATTAAAATATATAAATATTTTAACTATTATCCATTAAAAAACTCATTTAATAAAGTCAAATAATTTAATATTTATGTAGATATATATAATTTTATTTTTATTTGGTTTGGTAATATTTTTAATATATTATGTTTAATAAATTAAATGTAGTTTTTTATAAATTTTCATTATAATAAGCAAATTAATTCAAAATTAATTTGTTTATTTTTTTTGTTTTTTAAAAAAAATTAAATTATTTATTTTAAATTATGAAATAAATTTTAAGTATAAATTATTTTGTTTTTTTAACATTATATTTTAATCAATTAATTTTTAAATAATATTTAAAATAAATAGTTAAAATGGAAGGCATAAATTTATTATTATGTTAGGAACATCAACAAAATGGTTCCTTGCTTTGTTTATTTACTTGCCCTTAATTATTGTTATTTTAAGATTATTGTATTATTTAATTTTTTATTATCAACAAAAAATTAAAAAAATTATACAAACGACAAAACAAAAAGCTCAAGAAGAAATTTCTAGTGCTCAAATGATAGCTCAAGAAATGATATCAAAAGCTAAACAAGAAATCCATATTTTAAAAAAAGAAGTTGAAGAAGATTTGAATTTGAGAAGACGCATAATTGTTAATTTAGAAGAACAAATTATTCATAAAGAAGAATTGTTAAATTCGCGAACTAGATATTTAAATGATAAAGAAGAATTATTATATATGAAAGAACAAAAAATTAATATTTCTCAAGAGCAAATTGAACAAATGCAAAATAAAGTTCAAAATCTTATTATAAAGAGACAAAACGAATTAGAATATATCGCTTCTTTAACTAAAGAACAAGCTAAACAAATTATTATGGAAGAAATTCGTAAAAATTCTCAACAAGAAATTATGAATTATATTAAATCTCAAGAAGAAGAATATAAATTTCAAGTTAAAAAGAAAGCTCATGTTTTGCTAGTATCAACTATGCAACAATTATCTCGTAAAATTTCTTCCGAAAATAATGTGGATATAGTTTATTTAGATAATAATGAATTAAAGGGGAGAATTATTGGCAAAGAAGGAAGAAATATTAGAACTTTTCAAATTATAACAGGGGTAGATTTAATTATAGATGATATACCCAATACTGTCATATTAAGTTCTTTTGATTCTAAAAGACGGGAAATAGCGCGTCGTACTTTAGAACATTTAATTTTAGATGGTCGTATTACACCTGTTAGTATAGAACAAACTTTTACCAAGGTTCAAGATGAATTTGATAATTTTATTCAAGATATAGGCGAAGAAGCTATTTTAGAAGCTAAAGTAGGTTTTTTGAATGAAGAATTAATAAAATTATTAGGTTCTTTGCATTTTCGTACCAGTCATGGACAAAATGTTTTAAAACATTCTTTAGAAGTATCTTTTTTAGCAGGCAAATTAGCTGCAGAAATAGGGGAAAATGAAGTATTAGCTCGTCGTGCAGGACTATTACATGATATTGGAAAAGCTTTAGATTATCAATTAGAAGGAAGTCACGTTAAAATAGGTTTAGATATTGTTATGAAACATAAAGAACCTTTAGAAGTAATAGATGCTGTAGCTTCTCATCATGAAGACCAAGAACCTAGTAGTATTATTGCTGTTTTGGTTGCTATTGCTGATGCTATTAGCGCTTCTAGACCAGGAGCTCGTCGTGATTCTTTAGATAATTATATTAAAAGAATTACTCAATTAGAAGAAATCGCTAATAAAATTCCTGGTGTAGAAAAATCTTATGCTATTAAATCTGGTCGAGAAATTAGAGTTATTGTGGATCCTAAAAAAATTGATGATTTAGCTATTTTTACAGTAATTCAAACAATTAAAGATCAAATTATGAAAAATATTAGATATAATGGTAGTATTAAAATAACTGTTATTAGAGAAGTTCGTTTAACCGAAATTTCAAATTTAAGCATTAGTTAAGTTTAATACAAAGGTAGTATCATTATGAATATTCTTTTTATTGGAGATATTTGCGGTTCGATAGGAATTAATTATTTAATTGAAAAAATTAATTTTTTAAAACAACATTATAAAATTAATATTGTTATTGCGAATGCTGAAAATGCGGCAGAAGGACAAGGTTTAGATTTCCAAAGTTTTTATAATTTAAAAATTTCAGGTGTTAATATGATTACTCTAGGTAATCATACTTGGAAAAATCATGATTTAAAGTCATTTATAGAAAATACTAATATTATAAGACCTTTGAATGATGATAGTTTACATCTCGGACGTGGTCATAAAATTATTAAGTATAAAGATAAAAAACTTTTAATTATGAACGCTTTGGGTCGAGTTTTTATGAATAATAAATTTTTATCTTGCCCTTTTAAAAAAATAGAACATGTTTTAAAAGTTTATAAAAATCAATATCATTATGCTTTTTTAGATTTTCATGCTCAGGCAACTAGCGAAAAACTAGCTTTAGCAAATTATTTTGATGGTAGAATTAATGCTATCGTAGGAACTCATACTCATGTTCAGACTAATGATGAAAGAATTTTGCCTAAAAAAACTCTTTATATTTCTGATGCAGGTATGACAGGACCTTTAGATGGTATAATAGGTCAAGATAAAAATATTATTATTAATAATTTTGTAAATAATCGTAAATTAAAACATAAAATTGCTCAAGGTAAAAGACAGTTAAATGGAGTTGTTTTAACTTTAGGAAAAAAACAAAAAATTATGAAAATTAAGTATCATGAATAATAAAATACAAAAAAAAATTATAGTTATTACAGGCCCGACTGCTTCAGGTAAAACTTCTCTTTCTTTGAAATTAGCTGATTTTTTTTGTGGCGAAATAATTAATGCCGATTCAGTTCAAATTTATAAAGAATTTAATATTGGTTCGGCTAAAATTTCACTTAAAGAAACTCATATACCTCATCATTTGTTGGATAATATTAATCCTGGTGATAAATATAATATTTTTAATTTTCAAAGAGATGCAAGAAATAAAATTTTGAATATTCAAACTCCTTTTATGGTAGGAGGAAGTGGTCTTTATATTAAAGCTGCTTTGTTTGATTATGAATTGGCTATTTCTGAAGATTATGAAAATAAATCTTATCAAAAGTGTACTTTAGAAAATATGTTAAAATTAATTTTTCAAAAAGATCCGCAATTAGTTATAGATATAAAAAATTCTCGTCGAGTTATTAGTGCTTATCGTCAAGTTATGTGTGATAGTTTAAGATCTCAAAAAATTGGTTCAAATAAACCTTTATTTGATATTTTAACTATTTATTTGAATTTAGAACCTCAATTTTTGAAACCACGTATTATATTAAGGTTAGAACAAATGTTGAAACAAGGATTTGTGGGAGAAGTTAAATATTTAATAAATAAATATCCTAATGCTAATTTTAATATTATTGGTTATCGAGAAATTAAAGATTTTTTAGAAAAAAAGATTTCTTTTCAACAAGCTTATGATTTGATTATTACTAAAACTCTTAAATATGCTAAAAGACAAAAAACTTGGTTTATGAATCAAATGTCATCTTTAGTGCAATTAGAAGCTTTAGATCCTAAATTAGAAACTAAAGCTATTGATATAATTAAAAATTTTTTGAAAAAAGGTAAAAAAAATGATTAACACAAATGATTTTAAAACAGGAATGACTATTAAATTAAACAATAATATTTATCAAATAATTGATTTTTTACATGTTAAACCTGGAAAGGGTTCTGCTTTTGTTAGAAGTAAATTAAAAAATTTAAAAACAGGTAGTATTATAGAATATACTTTTAATTCAGGTATTAAAATTGAAACAGCTTTAGTAAACAAAGTTAAATTGAAATTTTCTTATATACAAAACGGAATATATGTTTTTGTAAACGAAAATACTTATGAACAAATTGAAATTGCTGAGTTAGATATAATAAGTATTAAAAAATATTTAGCTGAAGATGTTATTGTTGAATTTCTTTTTTGTGATCAAAATAATATTTTAGGTACTATTTTACCAGATAAAATAGTTTTAAAAGTTTATCAAACAGACCCTATTATTTCTGGCGAAAATAATCGCAAAAGTAATACTGCTTATAAAGATGCTATTTTGGAAACAGGTTTGGTTATAAAAGTTCCTGTTTTTATTGGTATTGGAGAAAAAATTGTTATTAATACTTCTAATGATTGTTATGTATCTCGATATAACGAGAAATAAAATTTAAATAAATATGAAAGTTTTTTTATTAAATTTTTATTTAATAAAAAATATTATCAATATTAAGGGGTTTCTTTTTGTTATTATGAATTTTAAAGTAGCTATTGATGGTCCAGCTGGAGCTGGCAAAAGTACTGTTAGTCGATTATTAGCTAATAAATTAAAATGGTTTTATTTAAATACTGGATTATTATTTCGTTTAATTACTTTTTATATATTAAAAAATGAAATAAGTTATAATGATGATTTAGATATTGCTAACTTAGAACAAATATTAAAAAATATAAATATTAAGTTAACAAATGATGGTTTTTATTTAAATAATGAATATTTTTCTGTTAATTTAAATGATTATTATATCGAACAAAAGGTTTCTAATATTTCCTCTTTGTTACCTGTTAGAAACAAAATTTTAATATTACAATATCAAATAATTCGTGAAAATGATTATCTTATTATGGACGGAAGAGATATTGGTACTGTTGTGATGCCACATGCTGATTTAAAAATTTTTTTAACTGCTAGTATTGGACAACGCGCTTTGCGAAAACAAAAAGAGTTAAAAATAATAGGTCAAGATCAAATAAATTTAGAGAAGATTATTAAAGAAATTCAATTAAGAGATTCGAAAGATAAAAAACGCTCTATTGCTCCCTTAAAAAAAGCAGAAGATGCTATTTTGATAGATAATACTGATTTTTCTGTTACAGAAACAGTTAATTTAATAGAGGATTTAATTAAAAAGAAAATGTTGGTTAAAAATGTTTAAAGTAGCTATTGTAGGTCGTCCTAATGTAGGTAAATCTAGTTTATTTAATCGCCTTTTAAGGAAAAGATTAGCTGTAGTTGATTCTGAAGCTGGAACTACTAAAGATCGTATTTATGCTGATACTCATTGGTTAAATAAAAATTTTATTATTATTGATACAGGTGGTCTTAGTTTTGATATTTTACCTTTTCAAGAAAAAATTAAATATCAAACTCAAATAGCTATTCAAGAAGCTGATGTTATTATATTTTTAACAGATATTTTAGAAGGAGTTACACAAGAAGATTTTTTTATAGCAAAACTTTTATATTCTAAAATTTCTAAAGTAGTAGTTGCAGTAAATAAAATGGATAATATTAATTTGTTACCGGATATTTATAATTTTTATAGTTTAGGTTTTGATGAAATCGTAGGTATTAGTGTGCTTCATGGTATTGGTATAGGTACACTTTTAGATATTATTATTTCTAAGCGGCCATTAGAACTTTTTTGTAATAACATTAAAAATGAAGATGTAGTTAATTTTTGTGTAATTGGAAAACCTAATGTTGGTAAATCTACTTTTACAAATTCTTTATTATCTCAAGAAAGAATGATCGTTTCTAATATTCCTGGTACTACTACAGATGCAGTGAATAATTTATTTCAATATAACGAAAGTTTTTATCGTATTATTGATACAGCAGGTTTAAAAAAAAGAGGGAAAATTAAAATTGGTAAAGAAAAATACAGTTTTTTAAGAACTTCTTTGGCTATATTAGAAAGTGATATTGTTTGTTTTATGATGGATGTTAGTCATAAAATTAGTGATCAAGATAAAAATATTGCTTCTATGATTTTTAAAGCTAATAAACCTTGCATTATTATCGCTAATAAGTGGGATTTGATTGCTGAAAATTATCAAATTAAAGATACATTTGAAAATAACATTAGAAATGAATTAAAATTTTTGGATTATATGCCTTTGATTAATATTTCTGCTTTGAAAAAATATAATTTAGATAAATTTATAAAAACGTTAGATATTGTTTTTTTAAATTATAAACGTACTTTCACAGATCATGTTTTAAATGATATTTTATATAAAGCTATTCAATTAAATCCTCCTCATATCTTTCAACAAGGAAAAGCACGTTTTTATTATTTAAAACAAATTTTTAATAAACCACCTACTTTTGTTTGTTTAGTTAATAATCCGCGATTTATTCATTTTTCTTATGAAAGATTTTTGAAAAATCAATTGAGATTAAATTTAGAATTACAAGGTTTACCTATTAAAATAATTTTTAAAAAGAAAAGTGATAATATATGAATACAAAAATTACTATTATAGGAGGAGGAGCTTGGGGAACTACTTTAGCTCAAGTTTTAGCAAATAACGGTCATTTAGTTTTAGTATGTGATAATAATCTTGAATATGTAAATCGTATTAAACAACATAAACATTCTGTTTTTGATAAAAATTTAAATAAAAAAATAAAAGCTACTTCTTGTTTATCTGAAGCTTTATTATATTCGGATTTAATAGTTTTATGTATACCTGCTCAAAAAATAAGATTATTATTGCGCGAAATTAATTTGATTTTAAAAAAACAATCAAAAAATTTTATTAACGCTTCTAAAGGTATAGAAGTTTCCAGTTATAAGACTGTTCAAGAAATTATTAATGAAGAATTAAATTTATTTCAGATTGAAAATTATGGTTGTATTATGGGGCCATCTCATGCTGAAGAAGTCATCGATTGTTATTTAACTTTTTTAGTGGCTGCTTCTTCTAATGCTAAATTTGCTGATTTTATATCTTATATTTTTACTAATTCAACTTATTTAAAGGTTGTTTGTTCAAATGATGTTTATGGATGCGAAATATGTAGTGCTTTTAAAAATGTTTTATCTTTGATTAGTGGTATTTTAGATAGGAATAATTTTAAAAATAATGCTAAATCTGCTTTTTTTAGTATAGCTATGTTAGAATTATATGAATTAATGAAATATTTGCGATTTTCTTTGGAGACAATTTTAGGAGTAGCAGGATTAGGCGATTTAATAGTGACAAGTTTTAATGAAGATTCTCGAAATTATCAAGCTGGTATTCAAATAGGTTTGGGAACAGATATTAAAAAAATTTATTTAAATAGTTATCAAACTATCGAAGGTATTAATAATTTAAAAGCTTTTTATAATTTGATGTTAGATAAAAATATAAAATTACCTCTTATAAAAAGCGCTTATCAGGTAGTTATAGAAAAAAAATCTGTAAATTATCTTTTGGAAACGATTATGAATAAATTTATGCACAAATAACGATTTTATGTTAATAAAATTTATTTTTATGCTAAAATCAAACTAGATTCAAGTTTTTGGACATAATTTTTAATTTTTCGATGTATATTATATTATTTTTTCGAAATAGTTAATTTATTTTATCTAAATTTGAATCTTAATAAGAAGTTGAAAATATTTTTTTAACTTTTAATTATTTTAATTGAAAATTATTTTAAAATTTAATAAAGGAGTCAAAAAATAATGAATAAGGCTGAATTGATTTCTAAAGTAGCTAAAGATACAAATATTAAAAAAAAGGATGTTGTGAAAGTTTTTAAATCTTTATATGATACGATGGGCGAAACTTTAAATAAAAAAGAAAAATTTACAATTCCATATTTAGGTTTTTTCAAAATGTCATATCGTAAATCAAGAAAATTTAAAATACCTACTACATCTGAAATTCGTATTACACCTCCGCAAACAGTTCCAACATTTAAAATGAGTACTAAAGTTAAAAGAGATTTTAAAAAAATATTATCTGAATAAAAAAAAGGTCGATAAAAAAACATAAATATCGGATTAATCGATAACCATCTCTTTAGAGAGGGGGTGCTTTTTATAATAGATTATCGAAATCTGGTTTTTCGAAATACAAATAATTTATTTTATTATATTTTTGAGAAAGAGGTTGATTTTTTTGAATTTTGTAGAGCAAAATATTAATCCCTATCGTCGGGCGCCCAAGAAGCCTAAATATCGTGTTATCTAACCAATAACCAGGGCAGATAAACCCCTGAAAGGTTAAGAACGGTTCTTTAAACGAAAGAATGAAGAATTACAGCAGTTCTTAAAAGCGGGTTGTGACGAAGTAGTTAGTCAAGATGATTTCGCAACCGAATGATTCTAAGGATAAGCCTGAGAAGGCCTAAGAAGATAAGAAGATGTAATGGGATAACCTAATTCGCAAACTATTGTAATCGAGTAGTCCAGAGTCTATCAATATAAGACGATGTATTGGATAGTTTATCAAACAACCTGGAATCTCACCATGGAAAATGGTTACTTCTCCTAAGGAATCAAGGTTGATATTTAGAGTAACTGGGAGAATCCTAAAGGCAAAGTTATTAAATTAACCAATAATAAGATAAAAGTTATTAGGCCCAAGGATAAAGCGACTTTTTAGTAGTCGGAGGAGTAAAACTTAATTTGGAATCATTAAGTCAATCGTTCTCTCAGGAAGAAGGTTAACAACCTTTATAGGGCGAAAGAAGTCAGTAATTTATTGTTTATTCGGTAGATTTAGAAATTTATTATACGAAAATCGAACTCAATGCGAATTGGCGTAGGTTGAGAGATAAACGAACTATTGTGTTATGTAAGTATTTGTTACTTTTAGAGAATTAATTCACCAATATTTGATATTAAAGAATTTAAGAAACAAAGAATGATTAGAATAAGCAACTAACAAGTGGTAACATAAAGTTAGTCTTCACAAGAAGATAAATTATGGCAAGCCGGATGCTTGGAAACTTGCTTGTCCGGTTTAGATGGAGGCTGTTTGTAATAGATATCAGAAAGTTAAAATTAATCTTGAAATCGAAACGCAAATAATCTATCCATATATTTTATTGGAGCTAAAGTTAGTGTTGTAGGTGAACAAGAGATAGGTGTAGTAACTAGAATTGATATTCAAAATAAAATTGTATGTGTTTTATTTAAAAAAATGAGAGAAGTTAAATATCGTTATCCAGAAGTTCTTGAAAAAAATCTCATTAAAATTATTGAATATTAATATAAATTATGTTCATTTTATAAATATTTCAAATTTTATTATTTAAAAGAATAGTTTTTATAGCTATTTTTTTAATTTATAAAGATTTTATTAAATTTTGATAATTATTAAATTATTTATAATAAGTAAATGAGGTTATAAGAAAAAAATGAGCGAATTAGTTAAATTATTTTGTCAAAAATGCGGCAGAGAAAATTATCATACTTACAAAAAGGGCGCCAAAGAGGCCTAAATATCGCGTTATCTAACCAATAACCAGGGAAGATAAACCCTGAAAGGCTAAGAACGGTTCTTTAAACGAAAGAATAAAGAATTACAGCAGTTTTTAAAAGCGGGTTGTGACGAAGTAGTTAGTCAAAATGATTCCGCCACCTAATGTTTCGATGGAAAAGCCTGAAATGGCCTAAGAGGCAAAGAAGATGTAAAAAAAAGAAACCTATCTCGCAAACTAATGAAATCGAGTAGTCCAGAATCTATTAATATATATTTTTGGTATTGGATAGTTTATCAATGAAAAAACCTGGAATCTCACCACTATCAAAAAGTGGTCACCTAACCTAATGAAACAAGGTAGATATTTAGAGTAACTTGGAAAATCCTAAAGGAACCACAAAGGAAATAAAAATTTTTTTTGAAACCCAAGGATAAAGCGACTTTGTAGTAGTCAGAGAAGTAAAACTTAATGCGGAATCATTAAATTAATCGATCTCTCAAGAAAAAGGTTAACGACCTTTATAGGGCGAAAGAAGTCAGTAATTTATTGTTTATTAAATGGTATATTGGTTGATATACTCAAAATTGTTTTTTTTAAAGAACATAATCTTTTGCAAATATCGAATATCATGCAAAATTATTTATTGAAGAATCGGATTATTAAATAAGAAATTAAATGTGTTATGAAATATTTTATCAAATCTCATCATTTTTTTAATCAAATTGCAATTAATAAATGTTATGTAATAAAAAATAGTTAAATTGATATGAATGAAAAACAAGAGTTGAGTATATTCGTTATAAAAATTACTTTATTATTAGGGATAAAAGAAAGTACTAAACTATCTAAAAGATTAAACCAATTTATAAAATTTTATTGATAATATTTAATATTCATAATGAGCAAGGATAAATTATGAATTGTTCTTGTTTATAAAGGAATAAAGTTTCTGTTTTACATGATTAATGTAAATTATACCAAAATAGTTATTTCATTTATAAAATGAATGATTAATTATGTTTTAAATTGAAAAGTACAAATTTAAATCTCGAGTAATAAAGCTAAGGAATATACCGAAAATATGTTTTTAAAAAAAACAATGCGATATATGACAAAAGCTTTGAAAGAATTATCAGAATAAACAACTAACAAGTGGTAACATAAAGTTAGTCTTCACAAGAAGATAAATTATGGCAAGCCGGATGCTTGGAAACTTGCTTGTCCGGTTTAGAGGGGGGCTGTTTGTAATAGACGACCGAAATATAAAACCGGTTGTCGAAACGTAAATAATCTATCCCTATTAAAAAACAAAATCCTAAAAATTTGGAATTGAAAAAATATTGTCCTTTTGAAAGAAAATGTTTACTTCATAAAGAAAAAAAATAATAAATTTATAATTTAATGATTTTAAAAAAACATAATTTATATTATTTTTTTATTTTTAATTTTATATATAATAAATATAACGAAGTTTTAATTTTATTATTAGAAAGGATATTCATGATATTCAGAAATAATATTTTTAAATCTTTTGTTATTATTTTATTTGGCCCTGTAGCCAAGTGGTAAGGCATAGCTCTGCAAAAGCTTGAACATCGGTTCGAATCCGTTCAGGGCCTCCATTTTTAATAATTTAAAATTTTTGTTATAAAATAATATTTTTTATATATTTAAATATTATATAATAATAGCATATGAATAAAAAAATGAAATTAATTTTAGCTATTGTTTCATCAGAGGATGCTGATGAAGTGCAACATAATTTGAGTAAAAATAACTTTTTTAGTACAAGATTATCAACTCAAGGAGGATTTTTGAGTAAAAAAAATGTTACTTTAATTATAGGTTTGTCAGCAGATAAAGTGGAACAAGCTATAGAAATTATTAAATTCCATTCTAGACAGAAAACACAAATCATACCGAATGATATTTTAAATGAATTTTCTGCTTATTATTCTTTACCTTCAGAAGTTTCTGTGGGTGGAGCTACTATTTTTATTTTAGATGTGGAAAAATTTTTAAAATTATAATTATCTATAAAAAAAATGATAATATTAAATTTATTAAATTATTAATTTTATATTTAATTTTGTTTTTGGGTTTTCGAAAGGATATCGCTTAATAAAATGGCTTTGAATAAAGAACAAAAAAGAAAAATTTTAGAACAATATGATGCTAATCTTATTAATACTGGTTCTAATAAAGTACAGTTTAATTTATTAAATGCTGATATTGAAATATTATCGTTTCATGTTAAAAAACACCCTGGAGATTTCCAAGCTAAACGTAGTTTAATGATGAAACTTAATCATTTAAAAATTATAAAAGAAATGTTTTAAGTTAAGTGTTTATCTTAACCAAAAACATTTCTTTTTTATTTTATAATTAATTATTTTAATAATTTGATTTTATTTTTATTGAAGAGTTTTTAAAATTATTCAAAAATTTTTTTATATTCTCAAATATTATTTAATTAAATTTAAATATTTATTTAAATATTTATAATTTTTTATAATTTTCAAATTTAATCAAATAATATTTTATTTAATTTTTATTACATAATTTAGAAATTTTTCAAATATTTATATTATATTTTATTTTAACTATAAATTTTTTGACAAAATTATTTATGGAGCGAGTGAAGGGAATCGAACCCTCATTATATGCTTGGCAAGCATATGTAATAACCATTATACGACACCCGCGATTTTATTTCATTAAAAAATATTAATAATTTTTTTAAATATTTATTTAGTTTATCATTACTATTAAATTTTACCAAAAAAGTTATTGGTTTTTACAAAATAATTGGTGCCCTTAATAAGAATTGAACTTATATTACATCATTACCATTGATGCGTTTTACCATTAAACTATAAGGGCTGTATTTTTATTATATTAATAGGATAATTATATCATAAACATCTATTAATGAAATGAATATAGTTAAAATTTAATATCAAAATTTTATTGTTTTATTGTTAAATATAATATTTAATTTTACTATTAATTTGTGTATAATGAAAGTGACTATTTCGACTAATTAAAATAAAATTAGAGAATGAAATTAGAATGCAATTGCAGAGGAGTTTTTTTAAAATGTCAGCAGATCAAATTAGTCCACGTAGTATAGGTTATTTAAAGTTTTTTTCTGAAAAAAGAATGACAGATAATCACGAAGAAAAAGGTAATTATGGATTTATTTATAGAAATCCTAATTTATCAGAAGAACAAAAATTAATATTACAAAATAAAGTTCAAGAATTAAAAAACATGGTATCAGATTCTGAAATTTCCGAAGAGGAAATGAATGAAAAATATTCAGAAATTAAAGAATTAATTGGTTTAGATACTAAAACATTAGAAGAAGTTTTTTTTCATGTTTCACAAATAGCAGATAGATCTGTTATAGAAATGACTCCTGAAGATAGAAGAAACTTTTTTTATCAAGGTGCTCTTTTTGAATTTGATGTAGAATCTACTCAACAAGGTTTAAAAGCTGTTAGAATTAATAAAATTTTTTAATTTATTTTTATATATCATTAAAAAAGACTTGAAAAAGTCTTTTTTTATTGTTAGGTATAAAAAATTAATTTATTTTTGCAAAATCATAAACATAATATAAGGAAGTGAGTTTTTAATAAATAAATGCAAAAATTTACTAATGAATCGGTTAGGGCGCCAAAGATGCCTAAATATCAAGTGAACTAACCACTCACCAGGGCGATAAACTCTGAAAGGGTAAAAACGGTTCCTGAAAGGAAACAATCAGGAATTACAGCAGTTTTTAAAAGCGGGTTGCGATGAAGTAGTTAGTCAAAATGACTCCGCCACCGAATAGTTCTAAGGATAAACCTGGAATGGTCTAAGAAGATAAGAAGATGTATTTTCCTAATCTGTCTCGCAAACTACTGTAATCGAGCAGTCCAGAAGCTATCGATATAAGTAACTGATATTGGATAGTTTATCAACTAAAAACCTGGAATCTCACCGTTAATCTAACGGTCCTTCTCCTAAGGAATTAAGGTTGATATTTAGAGTAACTTGGAGAATCCTAAAGGCAAAGTTATTAAATTAACCAATAATAAGATAAAAGTTATTAGGCCCAAGGATAAAGCGACTTTTTAGTAGTCGGAGGAGTAAAACTTAATTTGGAATCATTAAGTCAATCGTTCTCTCAGGAAGAAGGTTAACAACCTTTATAGGGCGAAAGAAGTCAGTAATTTATTGTTTATTCAATGTAAATCAGTGTAGATGCCAAAAACTTTTGTCGATAAATAAACTAAGCTTTTGCAAACATTGAATATCATTTGAAATTGTTACTTAAATAATCAGAGTAATTAAACTAGAAATTAAACAACATGATTAATATTTATCAAGATTTAAATCATATTGTAGCTATTTTACTCACAAAATATTAATGATATATAAACTCTGGAAAATGGAAAAATACCGCCAAGAATATTTAAAAAAAGCCATTAATAATTTCAATTAGTTCAATAAATTCTTTCCTTATAAGAAAAAGTTAAAAATCGATCTCTTGGTATTTTTGCTATAAAATCTATTAATCAAGAAGGTTATTAAACAATTATTAACTTTTTATTTCGAAAATATTTTTTTTGGAATGGAGTTTTTTTTGGATTTCTAATCAAAATTTTTTTTATGATACTATTCGAATATGTGAAGCGGAGATTCAAAGGAATTGTTTATATTATCAAAATTGATATTAATAGTTTTTTTAAAATATTAACCATAATATTCATTTACAAAAAATAAAAAATATATTCCAAAAGTAAACTTTTATCAAAAAATATAAAAAATTGAGGAACATTAAAAAAATTTAGATCTGATTATTATAATCATCATATTAAGAGCAAAAAGATATTAATTCTTTGTGATTTTAGAAATTTATCATACAAATAATCAGACACGATATGAAATGGTTTAGTTTGAGAGATAAAAATATCTTATTATATCAGAGAATTAAACTAATATCTGATATTAAAGAATTTAAGAAACAAAGAATGATTAGAATAAACAACTAATGAGTGGTAACACAGGGTTAGTCTTTACAAGAAGGTAAATTATGGCAAGCCGGATGCAAGGAAACTTGCTTGTCCGGTTTAGATGGAGGCTGTTTGTAATAGATATTAGAAAGTTAAAATTAATCTCGAAATCGAAACGCAAATAATCTATCCATATCTCAAGGACATCCTGATAAAATAGCAGATCAAATTTCTGATGTTTTATTAGATGCTTATCTTAAACAAGATTCTCATGCTAAGATTGCTATTGAAACAATAGTGACTAAAAATAAAGTTATTCTTTGTGGCGAAATTAAAAGTTCTATTAATTTAGAACAACGAAAAATAGAAAATATTGTTCGAGAGACAGTAAAAGATATAGGGTATATAAATAAAGAAGATAATTTTTATTATTCAGATTTGTTAGTTATTAATTTGATAAATAAACAGTCTGAAGAAATTAATAGGGCTGTTTCAGTTAATGGTGGCGCCGGAGATCAAGGTTCAATGTTTGGTTATGCTACTAACGAAACACCCCAGTATATGCCATTACAGTTTATATTATCTCGAAATTTAGCTCTACAATTAAATAAAATAAGAGAAGAGAAAATTTTACCTTTTTTAAAACCGGATGGTAAAACACAATTAACTATGGTATATGATGAAAAAGGTAATTTATGTTATATTGATTCAATTGTGATTTCTTCTCATCATAGCAATATTATTAAAAATGATAAAATTTTTTCAAATGATATTATACAATATGTTATTAAACCTGTTATTCCTATTAAATTTATAAATTCTAAAACTAAATTTTATATTAATCCAGCAGGAAGTTTTATCCAAGGAGGACCTTCTTTTGATACTGGTTTAACAGGAAGAAAAATTATTCAAGATAGTTATGGTAGCGAAATACGTCATGGAGGAGGTTGTTTTAGTGGTAAAGATGCTTCTAAAGTTGATCGTAGCGGAGCATATATGTTAAGGTATTTAGCTAAAAATATTGTTGCTTCTGGTATTTGTGATAAATGCGAATTACAAATAGCTTATGTCATTGGAGTGGGCGCCAAAGAGGCCTAAATTTCGTGCTATTTAACCAATAGCTAGGGCTGATAAACCCTGAAAGGATATGGTCGGTCGGGCAGACGAAAGAATGTCAGATTATAGCAGACCATAAAAGCGGGTTGCGACCAAAGCAAATTAGTCAAAAAGACTTCGCCACCAAATAATTCTATGGAGAAGCCTGCAATGGCCTAAGAAGGAAAATTGAGGTCATGATAAGACCTGTTCCGGAAGTTGCTTACACGGACATTCTAGAGACTACTAGTATATTACTCCGGTATTGAGTAGTTTATCAAATAAGAAAACCTGGAATCAGCCTCTCAAAAAGAGGATACTTCCCCTAAAGAATTAAGGTAGAAATTTAGCGTAACTTGGAGAATCCTAAAACTAAGTAATTAAGTTTACTAATTCAGAAATAAAAGTCGGGATGGTTAAGGATAAAGAATCTTCTTAGTAGTCGTAAGGATAAACCTAAATTTGGAATAATTTAGTTAATCGTCTTACCCAGAAGAGAGTTAATCACTCTTATAGGGCGAAAGAAGAAAGTAATTTATTGTGAAATTCATGACTAATTTTTAAAACAACTCTCATTCAAACAAGAATTCAAGTAAGGGATAAATAAACTAACTCGCGTTTAACTGGGTTGCTGTCAACCAAGGAAAAGGAACATTCGAATTAGACTAGAGTTCCCGAAAGAAGCTTAACCATCAATCAGGATGAGGAGTAAAAGATAATTTACTAACCAAAAAGATGAAAGTTGATTTATGGGAAAGTTTCCTCTGAGAGAGAGAATTACAAGGATGAGAAATTATCAAGGAGAAATAACCGGAATAATTATCAACCTCGATATCTAGGAAGAACGAGATTACCCAATAGGTTAAAATACGAATTTTGTTAATGAGGAAATTATCTCTTAAAATTCATCATGTCGAAATCTAATTGGAGAAGCATAATGGATAAAAACCATGGTAATTTGTCAGTTTTGTCATTAGAAGCGGATTAACAAACAGATGAGTGATATGAGAATATTCGAAAAGAATAAAAGGTCAAGAATAAACATTTAACCAGTGGTGACATGAAGTTAAACTCTGAGAAGGGGTAAATTAGGGAAAGCGGTGTGCTGGGAAACTTGCTCGCACCGTTTGGACGGGGGCTGTTGGTAATAGTTGATAGCTATCAACGAAACGCCAATAATCTATCCGTATAAATTTTCCTGTCGGATTGTTTATTAATACTTTTAATACTAGTAAAGTTAATGATAATCTTATCCTTGAGACAATTTATAATAATTTTGATTTAAGTCCTCAAGGTATTAGTAATCAATTAAATTTAACTAAACCTATTTTTCGTATGACTGCTAAATATGGACATTTTGGTATCGATAATTATAAATTTAGTTGGGAAAATATAGATAAAATAAAATTATTTTCTAGGTTATTGAATAAATTTTAATAAGTTTATTTGTTTTTATTTTTATCTAGTTATCGATTTTAAATCAATTTATTTAATAAAATCATAATAAATATAAATATTTATGAATTTATTTCTTAAGTTTATATAATTTGTTATTCGATAGATATTATAATCTAATAATTTTAGTTATTTTTAAGGTTATTTTTATAAAAGGTTATAAAATATGAAAAAAAAATTAGTTAAAACGGTTCATTTTCGCGATATTAATTTTAGTCAATGGTATACGGATCTTTGTTTAAAGGCTAAATTGATTTCTTATTCTGATGTACCAGGTTTTTTTATTTATTTACCTAATGGTTATTTTTTATGGGAAATGATACAAAAATTTTTAAATCATTATTTAAAAAAAAGTAATCATCAAAATGTTTATTTTCCTTTGCTTTTTTCCGAAAATTTGTTTCAGTTAGAAAAAGATCATATTAAAGGTTTTGCTCCTGAAACTTTGATTATTGATAAGATTGCTAATCAATTATTACCTTCTAAATTAATTCTTCGTCCGACTTCGGAAGTAATTTTTTCTAAATATTATTCTAATATTATTACTTCTTATAGAGATTTACCTAAATTATTTAATCAATGGTGTAGTGTGGTTCGTTGGGAAAAAAATACTAAGCCTTTTTTAAGAAGTAAAGAATTTTTATGGCAAGAAGGTCATACAGTTCATGCCTCTAAAAAAGAAGCTCTTACAGAAACTCTTTATATTTTAAATTTGTATAAAAAATTAGGAAAAAAATTGTTAGCTATACCTTTTATTTCAGGTATTAAAACAGAAAAAGAAAAATTTAAAGGAGCTGTAACGACTTACGCTATTGAAACTTTAATGTATGATGGTCAATCTTTACAAGCTGGTACTTCTCATTATTTAGGAACTAATTTTTCGAAAATTTTTAAAATTCAATTTCAAGATCAAAATTCCGTTATACAATTGGCGCATCAGACGTCTTGGGCTGTTTCATCTAGGTTGATAGGTGCTATAATTATGGTTCATGGCGATGATGAAGGTTTAGTTATGCCTCCTTATATCGCTCCTATACAAATAGTTATTATTCCTTTAAGGTTAAATAATTCTCTTTTATTAACTAAAGTTAATTTTTATTATAAACAGTTATTTAAAAAATATCGAACTAAATTGGATATACAAAATAAAAATATTGGTTGGAAATTTAGTCATTATGAATTACAAGGTATTCCTTTGAGATTAGAAATAGGGGAACAAGAATTAAAAAATGATCAAATAACGATTTTTATTAGACATAGTCGAGAAAAAATTATTATTAATGCATCTGAATTATTAATCAATATAACTAAATTATTGAAAAATATCCATCAAAATATGTTTGATAATGCTTTACAACGTATGACAAAACATATTTATATTGCTAATAATTACGAGGAATTTAAAATTAATTTATTCAAAAAAGGATATGTTAAAATGAGTGTTTTAGCTAATGAGGCAGAAGAAATTATCAAAAAAGAAACAGGTGCTACAGCTCGAGTAATTTTGAAAGAAAAATTATTAAATAAAATTTGTCCTGTGACTCATAAAAAAGCAAATCAAACTATTTTATTTGCTAGAGCTTATTAAAAGATATTAAAATTAATTCAAAAATGAATTATTTTACTTTTATTTGAATTTATGGTAAAATTATTCAAAGTTGTTCTTAATAAAATAAGAAATTAAAAAAAAGGAGAATAAATTAATTTAAACGTATATGGAAAATGATGATAAAAATAATTATTTAAAAAGTTTTATTTTTTATAACCTATATTTTATTCCATTCAAATGCGAAAGAGGTTATAAAATAAAATGAGTATAATTATTTTGACTATCATAGCATTAATTTTTATCAATGCTTTATTGTCAGCCATCGAAATATCTTTAGTTTCTTTAAGCGAAAGTAAATTAGATATTGAAATAGAAAAAGGTATTAAAAAAGCCTTAAAAATTAAAAAAATTAAATCTAAACCTACTCATTTTTTGTCTGTTATTCAAATTGTTATTCATATATTGACAGTAATTCAAGGTTATATGTTGCATCATAATTCTCATGGTGAGATCCAAATTTTATTAACTCTTCTTTCTTTGGTTTTGGGAGATATCATTCCTAAACGAATTGCTCTAATTTATCCTTTAAAAACTGCTTATTATTTATTAGATTTATTTAATTTAGTTTGTTTTTTTATGAAACCTTTTGTTTGGTTATTGAATCAAATAAGTAATATTATTCTATATTGTTTAAGAATTGATCCTAATAAAACTCAAGATATTGTTTCTGAAGATGAATTGCGTTTTTTGTTAAGTTCTTCTTATAACCAAGGAGTGATTAATAGTAATGAAAATAATATGATACAAAATATTTTTGATTTTAATACTACTAAAGTTTCGGATATTATGCGTCATAGAAAAGAAATTGTAGCTATTCGTCACGATATTAATATTAATGAATTAAGAGAATTTATTTTAAAAGAGAAATATACTCGATTCCCTGTTTATATGGAAAATTTAGATAAGATTTTAGGTATAGTTCATATTAAAGATCTTTTTAAGGTTTTATTAATAACTAACGATCTAAGTTCTTATAAAAATAATTATTCAAAATTTAATATTAATCATTATTTAAGAAGAGTTTTTTATATTACAGAATTTAAAAATATTAGCGAATTATTAAAAGAAATGCAGTCTAAACAAAAACATATGGCTATTGTAGTTGATGAATATGGTGGTACAGCTGGTATTGTAACTATTGAAGATGTTATTGAAGAAATTTTAGGCGAAATTCAAGATGAATATGATAAAAACGATTTCGAAATTGTTAAAATTTCTAATCAAGAATTTATTATTAAAGGTACTGCTCATCTTTGTGATATAGAAGAATATTTAAATGCTAATTTACCAGTAGATGATTACGATACTTTAAGTGGTTTTATGTTGGATAAATTAGGTAGAATGCCAGAAAATAATGAAAAAATAAAGATAGTTTATAATGATTGGGTGTTTGATGGTTTGTCTCATAATGGTTTAGTAATTACCAAAGTTAAAGTGACTAAGCCTATTATTTCTAAACAGATAAAATAATTTTGTTATTTTTTATAATTCAAATGATTCTAAGTAATTTGGAAGTTTTCTTTTTTGTTTATTTTATTATTTAAATTAATAATAATGATGAGGCATATTTTTCTTAGAAGGTTTGGTTGAGTAATATATGAATTCTTTGTTTTATAATTCTGAAATATTATTATTAGTTGAAGAGTTAAAAACTAATTTAAAAACAGGATTAACAGAACAACAAGTTCAAACTAGATTAATTGAAAATGGTTTGAATGAATTGTTCAAAACTAAACCTCGGTCTTTAATAAAAAAATTTTTTAGTCAATTAAATAACTTTTTTATATACATTTTATTAATAGCAGCTTTTATTAATTTAATAATAGGAATTTTAACTAGCCATCAAGAAGAGTTATATGAAGGTATTTTAATTTTAATAATTATATTAGGTAATGCTGTTTTTGGTGCTTTTCAAGAACATCAGAAAGATAAATCTTTCGATATTATTACTAAAACTACTAAAATATATGTAAAAGTTTTACGAGAATCTAATGTGAAATCAATAATTAGTGATCAGTTGGTTCCGGGAGATATTGTTTTTTTGGATAAAGGAGATATAGTTCCTGCAGATTTACGTCTATTAGCTTCTAATAACTTACAAGTGGATGAAGCGATTTTAACAGGAGAATCGATAGCAGTTGCTAAACAAGCTGATATTCAAATTAACGATTCTAATTTACTTAATCATAAAAATTTATTATTTATGAATACTGTTGTAATTAATGGAAATGCTGAAGCTTTAGTAATTAATACAGGCATGAAAACTCAAATAGGCAATATTGCTAAATTATCTCGAACAGTTCAAAAAGAAAAAACAGTTTTAGAATTTTATTTACAAAAATTAACTAAAATATTGAGTATTATTATTTTTGTTTTAATTTTGATAAATTTTATTTTTAATATTTTTAAATATTATCTATTTTTTAATTTTTTGAGTTGGAACGTTATTAGTAGTTATTTATTGTCTTCTATTGCTTTAATTGTGGCAGTTATTCCCGAAGGTTTATTAGCTATTATGACTATTATTTTCGCTTTTGGCATAAAAAAGATAGCTAAAGAAAATGCTATTGTTAAAAATTTAAAAACTTTAGAACGATTGGGTTCAATTAATGTTATTTGCACAGATAAAACAGGTACTCTTACTCATAATAAATTATTAATTAAATCATTATATGTTTATTCCGATTTTTGTCATATTGATTATTCTAATAAGTTAATTTGTAATAATTTACTTTTAAATTATCAAGAATTAATTTATTATGGTCTTTTATGTAATAGTATTGCTCAGTATTATAATGAAAAAATTATTTCTTGTTCCAATTTGTTAGATTCTGTAGATCGTGCTTTTTTAGAATTATCTAAAGTTTTGAACATTAATGTTTCAAAGTTACAACAACAATATAAAATGATTAAAATATTTCCTTTTGATGATCATTTGAAATTAATGATGGCTATATATAAATATCAAAATCAATATTTAACTATTTTTAAAGGTGCTGGAGAAATTATATTAGATTTATCATATTATATTTATATTAATAAAAAACAAAAAAATGTTATTAAAAGTGAAAAATATAAAGAAGAATTTGAATTTAATTTAAATCAAAAAGCTAAAATGGGTTATAAAGTATTAGGGATTGCTTTTACAAATTTTTTTGATTATCGTTTTTTATCTGATAATATTTCTTTAAAAGAAATTTTGTATATTTTAGGTGACAATATTATTTTAGTTGGATTAGTAGGTATTGAAGATCCCATAAAATTAGAAGTTTTTCAATCAATTCAAGAATGTCATGATGCCAATATTCAAACAATTATGATTACAGGTGATCATTGTTATACAGCTATTCAAGTGGCTAATAAATTAAAAATTTTAAATCAAAAAACTGACTTAGTTATGGATGGTTCTGAATTAGATAAATTAACCGAAACAGAATTATTGAAAAAATTAATAAACATTAAAGTTTATGCTCGTACTATTCCGCAACATAAATTAAAAATTGTGAGAGCTTGGCAAAAATTAGGTTATATAGTGGCTATGATTGGTGATGGAGTTAATGATGTGCCTAGTATTAAACAAGCTGATGTAGGATTAGCTATGGGTTTAAGTGGTACGGAAATTACCAAACAAAGCGCTGATATTGTTTTAATGGATGATAATTTTCATACCATTTTAACATCTATTAAAGAAGGGCAAAATATTTTTGTTAATATTCGTAAAAGTTTAGTTTTTTTATTAAGTTGTAATATGGGCGAAATTTGTCTTATATTATTAAATAGTTTTTTTGGTTTTTTTTATTTTCCTTTGGATTTTGTTATTTTGAATACTTTACAAATTCTTTGGATTAATTTAGTTACTGATTCTTTAATAGCTTTAGCTTTAGGTATGGAACCTTCAGAACATAATATTATAGATAAATCTATAATCCAAAAAAATAGTCATTTTTTAAATAAATCTATTATTTATAAAATTTTTTTAGAAGGTTTAATGTTGGGGATTATTGTTTTTGGTTCTGCTATTTTAGGTTATTATATGCATAGTGTTGATAATATTAAATATGGTCAAACTTTTGCTTTTATGGTTTTAGCTTTTTCACAATTATTTCATGCTTGGAATTTTAGAAGTTTATCAAAGTCTATTTTTTCTATTAAAACTAAAAATAATCTTTTTATAATTTATTTTATAATAAGTTTTTTGATACAATTTATTATTTTATTTATTCCTATTTGTCAAAAATATTTTAATTTGGCTAATTTATCTTTTTTGGATATAATTATTGTTATAATTATTTCTTTAATTCCGATATTAGTTGTCGAATTATTTAAAAAATATTTTAAGGATTAATTAATTTAATATTTTTAGTTTTTAGTAACTTATTCAAAAATTATTGTGAATTTATTTGGAAATGTTTGATTTTATTTTAATAAGTTTATATATAAATTTTTTAATTATATTTTGAAAGATTGGGCGCATTATGGTGATTTGCTAATGGGATGTATAAAATATAAAAAGTATATTTGTTTAACTATTATTAGAAATATTATTTATTATTTTTTTCATTTATTTTTATTTTTTGTAGTTATATTTTTATTGTGTAATTTAATTTTAGATAAAGAAAAAACTTCTCAAATTTTTCGTTTTAATTTTTCTCGTGTTTCTAGTGATAGTATGTTACCTTCAATGCGTGTAGATGATATAGTTTTTTTCACTATATTAGATGAAAATAAATGTAAATCGTTAAAACCTAGCAATTCAGACAAGTTAGATGGTGATATAATTATATTTAAAGCGGATGAATCTAAATTTGTTTATTTAAAAGATAGTTTTATTATTCATAGAGTAGTTGCGAATAATAATCAAGAAAAATATGTGACTACTAAAGGTGATAATAATTCAGATATTCAAAACTTTGAAAGAGAAATTCCTTATAAAAATATTTTTTATAAATATTCTTTTAAAATTCCTTACGAGATTACTTATATGTTTATATGGGGGATGATTTTATTATTATTTTACTTTATTATTTTTGGAGAATCTAAATCTGATGATAATTTAGTTTAAAATTTTAATTCATTAATTTAGATTAATATTTTATTAAAAGAGTTTTTTAAGGATGATATAATATTTTATGTTAATTAATATAAATTGGGAACATATTATTTACAAAGAACAACGCAAAAATTATTTTCTTAAAATAAAAAATTTTTTGATAACTCAATCTAAGTTGGGGAAAAAAATTTTGCCAAACGCAAAAAATATTTTTAATGCTTTTAAATTTACTTCTTGGGAAAAATTAAAAGTGGTTATTTTAGGTCAGGATCCTTATCCTGGACCTAATCAAGCTCACGGCTTAGCATTTAGTACTTTATCTTGGGATACTCCTAAAAGTTTAAAAAATATTTTTACCGAGTTACAAAATGATTTATCTATTATAAATTTTAGAAATCAATTATTTTCTTGGGCTTCCGAAGGGGTATTGTTATTAAACACTATTTTAACTGTTGAACAAGGATTGCCTTTGAGTCACAAAAATATTGGTTGGCATTTTTTTATTATTAATATATTTAAGTATTTGTCTTTGAAAAAAAATATTGTTTATATTTTATGGGGGAAAAAAGCTCAAGAGTATAAAGAATATATTAATATTAAGGATAATTTAATTATCGAAAGCAGTCATCCTTCTCCTTTCTCTGCTTATCAAGGTTTTTTCGGCTCTAAACCCTTTTCTCGTACTAATGAATATTTAAAAAACCATCAAAAAAAACCTATTAATTGGAATTTGTATTAAAGAGGATTTTGAAATACCAGGTTATTAAATCAATATTCAACGATAATAAACATTTAAAGTTGAAAGGATAAGAATAACGTAGGGTGGATTATTTATAATATTATATAAAAAATAATATAAGAATTTTTGTTTGAAATGTGAATATCTATTTTTATTGATTATATTTGGAAAAAATTAATATTTTCAAATTATTTCATTGATAACAATAATTTTAAACAGGAGTTTTTTAATTTATGAAGAAAAATTTTCAAAATTATATCGATTGTGTTGGAGCGGATGAATCAGGTAAGGGTGATGTATTCGGTCCTATAGTTGTTAGTATAGTTTATATAAAGCATGAATTAGCAGATTTGTTATTACGTAATAGAATTAAAGATTCTAAATTATTAAGTAAAAATTCTATTTTTCAAATAGCTCCTTTTTTGATGAAAAATATTGATTATGATTTTGAAATTTTACAACCTTTGGATTACAATAATTTTATTAAGAGAAAATTAAATCTTAATCATATACTTGCTTATTTATATAATAAATTAATTTTAAGATTTTATAATAATTTAAAATTTTTATCTCCAGTCATTATAGATCAATTTGCAACTGAATCTTGTTATTTTAATTATTTAAACACAGAATCTAATGTTTATCGTCACATTATATTTAAAACTAAAGCTGAATCTAAATTTTTATGTGTAGCCGCTTCTTCTATTATTGCTCGTTATTTATTTTTAAGAGAGATAGAAAAATTAGGGCAACTTAATAATGTAAAATTAATTTTAGGAGCTTCTGATTTAGTGAATCAACAAATTAAATTAATTTATAAAAAATATGGTTTATCTATTTTTTATAAAATTGCTAAAATTAATTTTAAAAATATTAGTAAGAATATTTTTTTTAATCAATCTTAATTTTAAAATTGAAATTTATGGAAATTTTAAAAAAAATATTATTTAAATTAAAATTTTTCTAAAAAGGAATAAGCAATATGCATAATTTTTTGAAAATAGTTAATAAACAAATACCAAGTTATATTATTTATGAAGATGATTTAGTTATGGCTTTTTTAGATATTGCTCAAGTTACTCGTGGTCATACTTTGGTTATTACTAAAAAAGTTTATTGTAATATTCAAGATGTACCGCAAGATGTTTTTGTTCATTTATTTAAAGTAGTTTATCAAATTAGTCATATATTGATAAAAACTTTTAAAGCTTCAGGTTTAAATTTAATAAATAATAATGGAGAAGTAGCTGGACAAACTGTTTATCATTATCATGTTCATATAATTCCTCGCTTTTCTAAAGAGGAAATATGTGTTAAATTATTAGATAATTCTTCTTATTTAAAGGAACATGATTATAAAATGATTTTACAACAAATACTAAATTATAATTCTAATTAGAAAATAAAAAATTTAAATATTGGCTGTTTATTATTATTTAAATCAATCTATTTATGATCAATTTTAATAATAATATTTAATACATATTATTTTTTCAAAAAATTAATTCAAAATTTATTAAATTTCATTAATAAAATAAATATTAATTATCGATTATATCATATTGATTTCTCATTTAATTTATTTAATAATCTAATAGTTAAATTAGTTGCTATACGACCCTTAGGAGTTCTTTTTATATAGCCTTTTTGGATTAAATAAGGTTCATAAACTTCTTCTATAGTCAAAATTTCTTCTCCCAAAGTAGCAGATAAATTTTTAATGCCTACTGGTCCGCCATTAAACTTAATTACTAAATTTTTTAAATAATTATAATCTGTTTCATTTAATCCATTTTCATCAATTTTTAATCTTTTTAATGTTTCTAGAGCGATTTGATGAGTAATTATTTTGTTAGAATATATTTCTGCAAAATCTCGTGTTCTTCTGAACAGACGATTAGCTATTCTAGGTGTTCCGCGACTACGTTTGACTAATTCTGTTAACGCTGATTCTTCTATATGGCTATTATAAACTTTAGCTGTTCTTTGGAGAATAGTTTTTAGTTCTGATTCTTTATAGTAATCTAATTTTAGAGTTAAACCAAATCTATCTCTTAACGGAAAAGAGATATTTCCGAATTTAGTAGTAGCTCCGATTAAAGAAAAAGCTGCTAAATTAATTCGAATAGTTCTTCTGTCATAATCTTTACCAATGACAATATCTAAAGCATAATCTTCCATAGCAGAATATAAAATTTCTTCTACGATTTTTGGTAATCGATGAATTTCGTCAATAAATAAAATTTCTCCTGTTTGCAAACTACTTAAAATAGCAGATAAATCTCCAGCTTTTTCCAAAACAGCTCCATTAGTAATTTTTATATTTGTTTTCAATTCATTAGCAATAATACGTGCTAAAGTAGTTTTCCCTAAACCTGGAGGTCCATAAAATAAAAGGTGATCTAAAGTTTCTTTTCTTTTTCGGGAAGCTTTGATATAAATATCTAAAATATGCTTAATATCTTCTTGTCCCGTGTATTCTTTTAATGTTTGAGGTCTTAAAAAAGCATCTTCATTTTTATTTTTTTGAGTTGGTTTATTTTTTAATTTTTGTTCCATTTTATTTCCTATTTTTTAATAATAATTGTAAAGAATCTTTGATCATTGTTTCTATATCTGTTTCTGTATTTATTTTGGTTATAATAGAATTAATTTGTTGTATTTCGAAACCTAAATTTAATAAAGCATTTTGAACATCTTTTTGTTTAGGATTGAATATATAATTGGTTTTTTTATTTTTATTTTTATTATTTAAATACCAAATAATTTGTTGTGCTGTTTTTTCTCCAATACCTGGAAATTTTTTTAAGAAATTTACATTATTAGTTTCAATAGCCGTTTGAATATCCGAAAATAATTCATTTTGTGTTAGTATAATAGCTATTTTAGGGCCTATACCTGGAATAGCAATTATTGTTTTAAAAAAATTTAATAAGTTAATATCTGTGAAACCATACAAATAACGTATATTTTCTTTAATATATAGATAAGTAAATAATTTTACTTTTTGATTTATTTTGAATAAATAAGGATTGTAAAAACCTATTTCATAGCCTATGCCATTATTTTCGATAACTATATTATTATTATGGATCAATTTTACTAAACCTGTAATATAATAGTACATATTAATAATTATTCGCTCCTTTTATAATTAATTTTATCAGTTTTTTTATTTAAAAAATAATTATTAATTTAAAGAAGAATTTGTATTTTTCTAATTTAAATAATTTAATTATTTTCAGATTATTTTTTAAAATTATTTATTAAATGATATATATTTTAATATATCTTGTTTATTATAATGAATATATAATTATAATTTAAGCTATTCAGGATCTAATTAATTTTTATTATATTTTAAATTTTAAATCTTTCTTTCATCTTATAATAAATTTACATAGTATTGATTAATATTAATATTTTTTTGCAATTTATTTGAAAAATTTATTTTTAATATTTTTAAAATAAATAATATTTTTGGTAATTGTGAAATTATTTATTATTTGGATTTATAATTAAAATAAGTCAATATTTCATTGACAGTAATTATTTTTTATTTTATAATTACTTGAATTAGTATTTTTTTCAAAATATTTTTTAATTAAATTGCGTTTGGAGTTAGAAAAATGTCAGTTAAAATTCGTTTACAACTTTTTGGTTCTCGTCACAAACCTTTTTATCGTGTAGTAGCAATTGATGCTCATAACAAAAGAAATGGTAAATTTTTAGAAATTTTAGGAAACTATGATCCTTTAAAAGAAATAATTAATTTAAATTTAGATAAAATTAATTATTGGTTATCTTTAGGCGGTCAACCTACTACTACTGTTAAAAATTTGTGTAAAAAATTTAAAAAAATTAAAACTAATTGATTTTTAAATTTTAGAAGTTTTTTAAAAATAATAGAATAATTCAAAAGGAAATATATTAAAATAAAAAAATTTATTTTTTTGTTTTTTAAAAAAAGGAAAGATTATTTGATAAATGGCATGAAAATAGATATTATAACTATTTTTCCGAATTTTTTCGATTATTTTTTAAACCATTCTATTTTGAAAAGAGCTAAAGAAAAAAACAAAGTTATTATTAATGTACATGATTTAAGACTTTATAGTCATAATAAACATTTTAAGATAGATGATAAACCATATAGTGGTGATACAGGAATGTTATTATCATTTCCGCCTTTATATGATTGTTTAGATAAAATAAAATCAGATATCAAAAATAAGAGTAAAGTTATTTTATTATCTCCTCAAGGAAATTTATTAACTCAATTTAAAGCAAATCAATATATTAATGATTTTGAACAATTAGTTATTATTTGTGGTAATTATGAAGGAGTTGATGCTAGAATTTTAAATTTTATAGATGAAGAACTGTCTATTGGAGATTATATTTTAACTGGTGGGGAGATTGCTTCTTTAGTTTTTATAGATGTTATAATTAGACTTATACCAGGAGTGATTCATGAAAATTCTTATTTATCTGATTCTCATCAAAAAGGTTTATTGAAATATCCTCAATATACTAGACCTTTTGAATATAAAAACTGTAGAGTTCCTTCAGTTCTTTTATCTGGAGATCATCAAAAAATTTATAAATGGCGTTTAAAGGAAAGTTTAAAAAATACTTTAAAAAAAAGACCAGATTTATTAAAAAAAATTCATTTAGATAAATTGCATCAAACAATATTAGAAGAAATTAAAAATGAAGATGAGGAATAATATATCTTTCATATTATTTTTAATAAATTAATACAATATTAATAAATAATACAAATTAATAAATAAAATTTTTTTATTAAAGGAATGGGAATATTAAATTATGGAATTAAAAGGTCAAACTTTAATAAGAGCTATAGAAAGTCCAAGTTTTAAAAAAATACCTTTTTTTAAAGTCGGTGATACTGTTAGAATGTTAATTAGACAATCTATTGGGGATAATAAACGTGTTCAAAATTTTTCTGGTTTAGTTATTAAACGTCAAGGTAGTGGTATATCTGCAACTTTTACTGTACGTGCTATTAGATTTGGTGTAGGAGTAGAACGTACTTTTCCTATTTATTCGTCTGCTCTAGAAAATATAGAAGTTCTTAGTTATGGTATAGTTCGTCGCGCGAAATTGTATTATATACGTCATTTATCATCAAAAGCTGCTAGAATTAAAACTAAACATAAATAAAAATTTTATAAATAATAATTGATTTTATGCAAAAAATATGAAAATAAAAATGTTTAATATTGGTAAAAAATCAAATTAAAAATTGGAGATAAATATGTCTTTGTTTGAAGAATTAAAAATGCGTAATTTAATAAAAGATTGTAGCAATGAATCAGATTTAATGCATTATTTAAATCATAATGTTATTAATTTTTATTGGGGCGTTGATCCTACAGCTAATTCTTTAACCATAGGACATTTAGTGCCAATTAACACTATTTTGCTTTTGTATAATAAAGGTCATAATCCTTTTATTTTGATAGGTCAAGTTACTAGTTTAGTCGGAGATCCTAAAGCAACAAAAGAAAGAACTTTATTAATGTCACAAGAAGTTTGCAAAAATACTCGAGATATTTTATTACAATTAAAATATTTATTGCCTAAAAAAAGAGTATCTTTTGTTAATAATTATGATTGGCTATCTCAAATGAATCTTTTAGATTTTTTACGCCAATATGGCAAATTATTTAATATGAAATATATTTTGTCTAAAAAAATTATATCTGAAAGATTGAAGAATGAAAATTTTGGTATTTCTTATACTGAATTTTCTTATAATTTATTACAAGCTTTTGATTTTTATCAATTATATTCGAATTATAATGTAATATTACAAATTGGTGGTTCCGATCAATGGGGTAATATTACAAGTGGTTTAGAATTAATTCGAAAATTACTTAATCCTTCTAAAAATAAACCTTTAGGTATGAGTATCCCTTTATTATTAAATGATCAAGGTGTTAAAATTGGTAAAAGCGAAAAAGGTAATGTATGGTTAAATCCAAAATTAACTAGTCCTTTTGATATGTATCAATATTTTTTAAATTTACCTGACAGTCGTGTCATTGCATGTTTAAAACAAATGACTTTAATTACGTTAGAACGTATTAATTATTTAGAATCTGAAATGAAATTTAATTCTTATAAAAGATTAGCTCAGAAAGAATTAGCAAGTTATATAGTTTCTTTAGTTCATGGTCAATCTATATCTAAAGATTGTGAACAAGTTAGTTATCTTTTATTTAGCAAAAAAAGATTAGATTTATTAGAATCAGATTTTAAATTTTTACAAAAATATTTATTTTGTTTATCGGTTCGCCAAAATATTACTTTATTAGATGTTTTAGTTCAGAGCAAATTAGCTTTGTCAAAAAAAGAAGCTAAATCATTTTTATTAGCTAAAAGTATTAAAGTTTTTCCTTGTGAAAAAAAGATCGATTATGATTTGTGTTTAACTCCTAAATTAGCTTTATTTAATAAATATATTTTAGTTACTAAAAAAAAGAAAATTAACATTTTAGTATATTTTTCTTAAATTTGAATTAATAATTAATATTTATTTATTAATGTTTAATTTCGAAAATGTGAGTAAGTATTGTGGTTAATTATTTATTATATCGTCAATTAATTATAAATCATTGGAAAAAACCTTTTAATTATGGTTTATTACTTATTACTTGTAACGATAATTGTCTTAGCAAAAAAAAACATAATTTATTATGTGGAGATGAAGTGGCATTGCAAATTTTTTTTAATAATAATGTTATTAATGCAATTCGACACGAAACAAAAGGTTGTTCTATAATATGTGCTTCTTCATCTTTAATGTCAATTCATTTATCTAATAAAACATTTTCGAAAAGTTTAAAAATTATTAATAATTTTATAAATATGTTACAAAATAAACCTTTTGATAGTAATACTTTAGAATCAGATTTATTATTGTTTCAAGTAATTGCTAATTTCCCTAATAAATTAAATTGTGCTATTATTCCTTGGTTATTAGCATTTAATTTAATAAAAAATTATTTTAACAAGATCGAATCAAGTTAAAAATATATTTTGTGAATAAATATTGGTAATAACATATGATTTAAAGTGAGTTGTAATATTCTATGATTTTATCATCTAATAATCGTGTTTTTAAGAAAATGATTAAGTTATCATTTAAAAAATATCGAGATTTATATCAAGAATTTCTTGTATTTGGAAATCATCTTGTTCAAGAAGCTTTGAAAAAAGAAATAGTATTGGGATTATATACTATTAATCCTGAAAAAGAAGATGGTTTATTTATTAAAAAATCTTTAATGAAATTATTAAATAATAATCACATTTTATATTCTCAAGTAGCTATTTGTAAAATGTTAAAATCATCTTTATTTGGTGATAAAATACTTATTTTAGATAATATTCAAGATCCTTCTAATGCTGGCCTTTTATTAAGAAGTGCTTGTGCTTTCGGGTTTCATAATGTTTTTTTTAGTGATAATAGTGTAGATATTTATAATGAAAAAACCATTCAAGTTAGTCAAGGAGCTATTTTTAATTTAAATTTTGATCGTGGTAATTTGACGCATTTTTTGTCATTTTTGCAAAAAAATAATTATTTTGTTATAGGATCTTGTGTTCGCGAAACTAATTTTTTATCTCATGATTTGGTAGATTTGAGCTTGCAATACAATAAAATTGCTTTAATATTAGGGAATGAAGGGCAAGGTATTTCTTTTGTTTCTCGTCAAAAATCGAATTATCTAATTGCTATTCCTACTACTGATTTAGTAGAAAGCTTAAATGTAGCTATAGCTGGCAGTATTATAATGTTTTATCTGTATCAACGGTTTAATAAATAATTTTTTTAGATTTTTTTATATATTAATAAAAATCAATTTATTGAAATTTTAAATTGTCATTAAATATTTTATTTTTGATCATAATAATTTCTTCTTTATAAACAGGCTTTTGGTTTACAAAAGGCGTCTCTAAAATTTTAGGAATATTCTTAAATAATGGGTAATAGATAATGTTTATTAAAGCTTCAAATCCTATTTGACCATATCCAAGGTTTTCGTGTCGGTCTTTTTTGCTACCTAAAGAATTTTTAGAATCATTAATATGTAGAACGGATAAGTATTTTAAATTAATAATTTTATCAAATTGTTTTATTGTATTTTCGAATTGATTTTTGATATCATAACCAGCATCAAATACATGGCAAGTATCGAAACAAATAGAAATTCGTGTTTTATCTTCTATTAAATCGATAATATTTTTTAATTCTTGAAAATTAGCACCAATTTCATTACCTTTTCCTGCCATAGTTTCTAATGCTATTTTAGTTTTTAAATGAGGAGTATTTTGAAAAATTTTATTAATACCTTGAGCAATCCATTTAATCGCTTCTAATTTGTTTTTGTTCAAATTATTACCCGGATGTATTACCATTTGAGGAATTTTCATTTGCGAGAATCGGTTTAATTCTTTGATTAAAAATTCGATAGAAAATTCTCTTTTATTTAAAGAAGGATTGGCTAAATTAATGATATATGGTGCGTGACCTACTAAATAATTAACATTAATATTGTATTTTTTCATTTTGGATAAAGTTTGATCAATATCATATTGTGAGATAATGTTTCTTTTAGTATTTTGAGGAGGTCCTGAGTATAACATAAAAGTATTGGAATCGAAGGATAAAGCTTGTTCTAAAGCTCCTAAATACATTTTAGGTTTTTTAAAGGATACATGACTGCCTATTATTAACATATATTATTTTTGTATCTTTCTAATTAAAATATATTTTTTATTTTCAGAAATTTTAATTTATATTTTTAATTATTTGGATTATTAACTAAAGAGTATTGGTTTTTATTAAATGCAATTTTTTTAAATGAAATATTTAATTTTTTTTGGATTTTATTAATTAATAATTCATCTTTTTCGGTACTTAAAACTATTATATCTCCTGATTTTCCCATCCTTCCTGTTCTACCGCTGCGATGTTGAAAAAAATCTAAATTTTTATGAGGTAAATCGTAATGTATTACTAAGTCTATATCTAAGTCTAAACCTCTTGCCATAAGATCGCTTGCTATAATATATTGATATTTTGTTTTTTGAATATCATTTATATATTGTTTTCTTTTTTTAGTATTTAATGCTGAAGAAAAACAAATTACTTTTAAATTTTTTTGAATCATTGCTTCATAAATTTTTGTTTGTTCTTTAATGTTGGAAACAAAAATAATAGAAATATAAGGGTTAATATGTTGGGTTAAATGTATTAAAGTTTTTAGTTTTTGTTCAGATATAGTTTCAAGATTGTAATAATTTAATTTTAATTTATGTTCTTGTGTAGTATTTAAAAATAAATTTTTTCCAAAGTATTTATTGATGAAAGGTTTAAATTTATCAGTTATAGAAGCGGATATTATTAGAATTTTAGGATTACATTTAGTTAATATTGTATCTAGGATGGATAAAGAATCTTTGTCAAACAACATATCTGCTTCTTCTAAAACTAAAAAATTTATTTTATGAATTTTTAGTAATTTGTTAATAATAACATATTCATTTAATTTGTTTAAAGTTGTTATGAGTAAGGGAGGTTGTTTTTTTTTAAATTGGTCTGATATTTTTTGTTTATTTATACCACCATATAAAATTTTAATATTAGCTATTTTCGGTTCTATTTTTTTTAACATATTTAATATTTGCCAACCTAATTCATTAGTTGGAGTAATTATGATTGCTTGTATTGTATTTTTTTGCCAATTTATTTTTGATAATATAGGCAATAAATAAGCATGAGTTTTTCCAGTTCCTGTAGGAGCAACACATACTAAATGATAAGGTTTTTCGAAATTATTAAACATTTGTTTTTGTATAGGTGTTATTTGAGTAAAATTTAGTTGTTTTAATTTTTGTTTTATATATTGTTTCAAATTTATTAATTTTCCTTTATTTTTAATTCGCATAAATTCTTTTTAGTTAATTTTAATATATGTTAAAATATTATTATCCATTAATATTATGCATTAAAGTAAATTATAATATTGATTTGATTTATTATTTATAATTTATCTTTTTATAGAGCATTGATCGTTTTATCAAAAAAGTATTTTATTTTTGTTATTGTTTATGTTAAAGAATAGAAAATAATTCAAGAGGTTAAAAGTTTTTATGATTTGGTTTTTTAATAAAAATAACAAAGTTAATCCATCGAAATGTAAGAAATGTTTTAATAATCAACTGAAGTTCGAAAATATAGTTAACAAAAATAAAAATTTACCATTTAAATCTCAAAGAAATCGACGTTTTATGAATTTTCTTTCAGGTTTGATTATATTAATTATATTTGTAACTATTGTTATTGTTCCTATAAGTTATTTTATTTATTTAATTTTTTAAAGATAAGTTTAAAAGTTATGTTATTAAAAAATTTGATTTTGATCAAAAATTTTTTAATAAATAAAAATTCCATCGAAAAAAATATTTTTTTTCGACGGTTTTTTCTTTTAGATTATTTAATTAATAATTTTTTTTCAAATTAATATTTTTATTATATGATAAATATTTTGGTTTTAATTTTAATAATAACTATTTATTAAGAATATTATTTAAATTAATTTCTACTTGTTTCCAATTGATGATATGAAAAAAAGCTTCTATATAATCTTGACGACGATTTTGAAAATCTAAATAATAAGCGTGTTCCCAAAGATCTAAACCTAAAATAGGATAACCTAAATTATGAGTGGTATCTTGATTAGTGGTTGTTATAATTTCGGATAAATTTTTATTATTAATAATCCACCACACCCAACCGCTACCAAAAAGGTTTAAAGCTTTATTGGTAAATTGATTTTTAAAATTATCTAAATTTTTATAATCTCGTTTTATAATTTCTTGGGTTTTATTTAATAAAACGATTTCATTGGTTGTTTTTGGTTTTAAAATTGTCCAAAAAAACGAATGATTAAAATGTCCTCCTCCGTTATTACGAACAGATGTTCTAATTTCTTCAGGTATTAAAGACAAATTTCTTAATAAATCATCGATATTATTTTGTATTGTAGGAAATTTTGATAGAGAAATGTTTAATTTATCAATATAATTTTTATGATGTTTTTGATGATGAATCATCATTGTTTTTGTTGTTATAAAAGGTTCTAATTCGTTATATTTATAGTTTAAAGTAGGTAGTTGATATTTATTAATCATAATTAAGATATTATCGCTCCTTTTTATTTTAAAAATATTTTTTTTAAATAAGTAAAATCATTCTTTATTATAACATGTTTGGAACATGGTTATTTGTAAATTTAGCATGGATTACAAATGTATCGAATATATTTTTGGTTTTAGAGATAAAATTTTTTTTAAAAATGGTCAATAAGATAAAAAAATAATTAATTTTATTATGACAAACGCGATTATTCAGAAAGAAGTTAAATTTAATTTATGTTAAATAAAAATGGTTGCATAAAAAATACACGAAATATTATTAAGCAAGTAATTTTAGGTTCGAATTTAATTTCGATTTCTTTGGTTTTATTTAACTTGAATAAATATTCTTTTTTAAGTCAAATTAATAAAATTCCTATTATTAATTCTGATTTATGGTTATTTTGGCATTTGCCATTATTTTTTTTAGGATTTTTTTTAAATATTAATTATATAATTTTGTTTTGTTTCGTTTATCTTTTTATAGAATGTTTCTTTTATTCAATGTCTAGTTATTTAGCAACTTATGAGTATTTAAAAAGTAATTATATTTTTTTTATTTCTAATAGATTTTTTTTTGTTATTAGCAATATTACTTTTGGTTCTTTTATTCCTAATCTATTTGTGTTAATAAGTTGTATTTTAAATTATCGTCATGTTAACAAAAAACGTATTTTTATTTTTGGTTTTTTAAGTATTGTTTTACAATCTAGTTCTCGTATTTTAAATGGTTATTTAAATTATTGGGATATTATTAAAAGTAATTTTTATCGATATAATTATAGTTATTCAGATCGTTTTATAAATATTTTGTTTTGTTTTTTTAATATTATTCCTATTATTATCAACAATTTGATTAATTGTTTATTATTCGGAATTTTATATAAAAAAATTCAAAATATATATCAGGAATTAATGTAATAATTATAAATAAAGGATTAAATTTATACGATTTATTATTTATTTTATCAATCGGAAATAAAATTTTATTTGTAATTATTATATGTGCGAATAATTTTGTCAAATTAAATCTTTTATTTTATGGTATTATTAATAATAAAATAATTATTTTTTTAACTATATTGAAATTCTTATTTAAATTAGTAATTGTAATTTGCGAGAGAATTAATTTTTTAAATTTTTTGTTGATTATTGTTACTAGTACTTTTTTATTTTAAGATGGAGATAAGTTGCATTTTATTTTCCTAAATTTTAAAATTACAAAAATTTTTGATAAATATTTTTGTTTTTAATTTTTTTTAGGAACAACATATAGTAACTAAAAATATTTCTTTTAATAACCGCAATTTTTAATCATTGATTAGAAAATTAAAGATTTATTTTTATTAAATAATTGAAAAAAATTTTTATTTTTAATTAAAAAAATTTTCAATAAGATTGAAAGGAAAATATAATGATTTCTTCTTTTACAGAGTTAAATTTATTAACTCAAATCCAAGAAGCTTTAAAAGAGCTTAATTTTATTAATCCTACCCCTGTGCAGGCTTTGGTGATTCCTAAAATGATTCAAGGCATTGATATTGTAGCTCGTTCTCAAACAGGAACAGGAAAAACTTTTGCTTTTGGCATTCCTATGATTCAAAAAATTGATTCTCAAAATTCTCAAATTCAAGCTTTAGTATTGTGTCCTACACGAGAATTAGCTTTGCAAGTTTTTACGGAAATTAATAAATTGTTGAAATTTTATTCTGAAATTAGAACTGCTGTTATTTATGGTGGTGAAAAATATTCTAAACAATTTATTGCTTTAAATAAAAAACCTCATATTATTGTAGCTACTCCTGGAAGAATTTTAGATTTATTAAAACAGCAAAAAATAGATTTATCTCATGTTAAACTTCTAGTTTTAGATGAAGCTGATGAAATGTTAAAAATGGGATTTCAAGAAGATGTAGAAAATATTTTACAAAATATTCCTTCAGAAAGGCAAACAGCTTTATTTTCTGCTACTATGCCGGATTTTATTAAAAAAATAGCTGAAAAATATCAAAAAAATTCTCAAACTTTAGAAATATCTAATAAAAATATTGCAGTTAAAAGTATTAAACAATTTTATTTTATTGTTTCTGATATAAATAAAAATTTAGTTTTAGAACGTTTATTGGATTATCAAAATCCTGATTCTGTTATTATTTTTGCTAATACCAAGAAAAATGTGGATAATATTACTGATTATTTGCAAACAAGAAATTTTTTAGTAGATGCTTTGCATGGAGATTTGAAACAAAATCAAAGACAATATGTACTTAATAATTTTCGTAATAAAAAAATTAAAATTTTAGTTGCTACTGATGTAGCTGCTCGAGGTTTAGATATTTCTGATATTCAAATGGTTATTAATTATGATTTATCTAATGATTATGAAAGTTATGTGCATAGAATAGGTCGTACTGGTCGAGCTGGAAAATCAGGTGTTTCTTATAGTTTTATTAATGTTAGACAAAAAATGAAATTAAAAAAATTAGAATATTATTTGAAAGAAAAATTATTATTAGCTGAAATTCCTAAAATTGAAGAGATTTATCAACAACAAGATCAGTTATTTCGTGACAAAGTTGTTCAATTAATAGAAAATTATAAAAACAATAATTTATCGATTGATATGACTTTAATGGAAAATTTATTACAAAAATATGATCAAGAATTAATTATTAAATCTTTAATAAATTATATATCTCCTTGTCGTAAAAAATATGAAAATATTATTATACGGAATGTTTCTAATTATAATAACGATGAATTTTCCAAGACATCTTATAATAAAAATAGTCGTATGAATGGTGATTATTTTAAAAAATATGAACAAAATAATATTAATATGACAAAATTAATTATTAATATTGGTAAAAATGATCGTGTGTATAATCCTGCTACTTTTTTACAAATTTTATATGATAAATTTAATATTTATAGAAAAAATATTGGTTATATTCAACATTTCGCTGATAAAACAGTTTTTGAAATTAATAATAATTTTGTTAACAAGCTTAAGACAAAAAAAGATATTTATTGGGAGAATAAATTAATAATTATTAGTGATGATTTGGGAAATTATTCTAATGTTAATAACAAATATAAGAATTAAAAATATTAATTAAAAAATTAATTTATTTTTAATTTTATTTAATTGAAGATTATCTAATTTTTTTGAATATATATGTAAATAAAAAAGTCAAATTTTTATTCCCGAAAGGATTAATCTATTTGACTTTTTTTTATTATTTATATTAATTAAAGCGAATGAAATTTTTTAAGTTATTATTTTTTTTATATTTTTAGATTATTTTTTATTTAAATAATTAGTTATTAAATGATTTAAATTATTTTGATTATATTTATAAATACGACTTTTTAAGCTTTTTTGTATTTTAAAATTTGAATTAAACTTGATAATGATATATAAATAATGCTTATTATAATAAAAGGCGTTATAGTATCATAAGTAATAGCTATATTTCGTTGCGCAGTCCATAATAAATTTGGTAATCCGATAATAGAATATAAAGCAGTTTCTTTTAAATTTATTATAAATTGATCCCATATATTAGGTATTTCTCTTTTTAAAATTTGTTCTAATATAATATATTTAAAGACTTGTTTCGAATTTAAACCAAGAGCATAAGCAGCTTCTATAGGTCCAGATTCTAAAAAATTAACTTGTCTAGACATGTTATTTAAAAAATAAAATGCGTTATTAAGGAAAGTTATGATTAATGAAATACAAAAAATTCCCATTAAACCTTTCAAAAAAAACATTTTTTGTATTAATAAATTATACATTAAGACAACTTGAATAGTAATCGGAACAGCTTTTGTAATATGAATGAATAAAACTAATATATAATTAATTGCTTTTTTAATTAGTTTTTTTGAAGATTGACACCATATTTTGAAAGGTAATAATATTAATGCTAACAAAAATCCAATTAAAATAGCATCTATAGCTAATGTTAATGATATATAAAAGCTTTCTTGATAAGTTTTAATTATATTTATAATTTTATTTCCAAATGTATTGATTTTTTGTTTTTGATGATGATCATTTATATAAGTTTTTACAGCTTTTTCACGTAAATTATCCATTATATTAGGATTAGTTTTTTTAATTTCATCAATTAGTTTTGTTAATTTTTGGTATAATTCTGTGTTTTGTTTGTGTATAAAAATACCTAATGGATAATGAAAATCTTTTTTTTGATTGTTTTTTTCATTATTTATTAATTTTAAAGATTGAAATTTATTTTTATCATTTGTTTTTGAAGAAGTCATTAAATTTATAACAGGGTGTTCAAAAATCAATAAATCAACACGTTTTTGTTCTACTTCATTAACACAATTTACTAAATCTTCTTTTGGATTTAATTTATGTAAATTCAATTTATTTAATATTTCAATATCATAAATAGAACTAGTTGTAGTTGTCGCGCTAATATGTCCATGCGTTTTCATTAAATTTTTTAAATCTTGAATAGTAATTTCTGTTTGATGTATATAATTTTTGAATTTATGATTATCTTTTCTAATTAAAAATCCAATTTCGGAAACATCATATTCAATAGTATTCATTTTTTTTTTACGTTCTTCTGTAATATTCATGTTACCAATAGCAGCATCAATAATTTTTTGATCAACTGCATTTAAAATACCAGGGAAATTTAATGGTTTTATTTTTAATTGTTTATTCATGTTTTTGGCTAATTTTTCAAATAAAAAAATATCAGAACCACTTACATATGTTCCTGTGTCGGTACGAAAGCTATTGGGATTAGAAGAGTTACTATCAAAACATAAAGGAGGAGAATTGCTTACTACTCCTAAAATAATACTATCAGAAGGTTGTGTTGTAAAATTAAAAATTTTAAATAATTTGTAATGTAAAAATAATATTATTATGATAAAAATAAAAATTTTTAAGATTTGTCGAATTTTTAATTGAAACATTAAAATGAGTTCACTTTCATTGATTTTTTTATTATTAATTTTAGGAATTGCAAATAATTAAATAGTTTTTTAGGATGATTATTTATAATATTTAAAATAAATGCTTGTGTATAAAAATCATTATTTTTTGTCTTGTTCGAAAAAATATTTAATTTTAGGACATTTATTTAGTTGAAAAATATCTTTTAAATTGCCTTTTTCTGTGATTTGGCCATTCTCTAATAAATAAATTTTATTTGACACTTTTTTTGCAAATTGCAATTCATGAGTCACAATAATAAGGGTTATATTATGTTTAGCCACTAAATTTTTCAATAATTTTAATATTTCTTGAGCAGATTCTGAATCTAAAGCTGAAGTGGGTTCATCAAGTAAAATAATTTTAGGATCCATACATAAAGTTCTTGCTATAGCTACTCGTTGTTTTTGTCCTCCGGAAAGCTTTTGAACATTTTCGTAGGCAAATTTTTCCATTCCCACTTCTTTTAATTTTTTGAAAGCTTTTTGGGAAGCTTCTGTATAAGTCATTTTAAAAATACATTTTAATCCTAGACAACAATTTTCTAAAACAGTTTTTTCAGAAAATAAATTAAAATGTTGAAAAACCATACCTATTTGTATTCTTAAATTAGTCAAGGAAATATTTGAATCTAGAAGATTATAATTATTAAAAAATATTTTTCCTGAATCTGGTCTATTTAATAAATTTAAACATCTTAATAAAGTCGATTTTCCTGAACCAGAACGACCAATAATAGAAACTATTTCTTTTGGTTTTATTTTTAAATTAATGTTATTTAAAATTATTTTTTTATCAAAATAACTTTTTAAGTTTTCAACTTTTATTATGTATTGCATTATAATTTTTATGCTCCTTTGGGAATATAAAATTTAATTTTGTTTATTTTTGCGTTAAATGGAATATTTTTTATATATTGTTACTAAATTTATAACACAATGGAGGGGTTTTTTAATTTTTAAAATTCTATAAAAAAAAATTTATTTTGTCAAATTTTAAATAAAAAAATATTTTATTGTATAAAATGAAAAATTTTGATAGAATTATCGAAGTATAATAATTTTTTTGTGTATTTTTGATTTAGATTGATAGATTTTTATATAATAATATGTTATAAAATTTTTATATTTATTATTTATTTATGAATTAAATTTCTTATTTTTAACGTTTGAGGTAACATGATTGAATTTTAAATTATACATTAAAGAAATTTAGTTAGTCAGAATTTTAACTTATTAATAGTGAATTAATAGATTGATATATATATTCGAATAATAAATTTATATAAAAGAAAAATAGGTATTGAATTTATGTATAAGAAAAGACAAATTATTAAAAGAAAAAAAATTTTTTTATTATCGATTTTAGTTACTTCTTTTTTGTTTTTTGTTGTATTTTTTTGTATGGGAAAAATTTTAGGTCATATTGAGCAACAACATGAAGGAGTTGTTTTAGATGTTGGTCAAGCTTTGGAAAATAATTTAGAATCTGGTCAAAAAAATTTAATATCAAATATTACAGATTCTGCAGAAAAATGTGTTAGTGATGTCTCAGAACATATTAAAGTTAAAGTAGATGAAATTAGCCAATATTTTCAAAAAAATTTAGATAATTTAAAAGAAAATGTTCAAATTCGTTTATATCAATGTATTGATAATTTGGAACAACATACTAAAGAACATTTTAGTCAAACTTTTAATCAAGTTTTAGATCCTCAAATTGAACAAAATTTAATTTCTTTAAAATCTAATATTTTAAATGTTTTTTCTAATTGGTTATTTAATTGGAATTTTTTAAAGTTTTTACCTTCGTTTTTATTTCCTAAATCCGATACGTTAGCAAATAATGTTAATAATGATTTAAATAATGATTTAAGTGATGATTTACTCGATATAGAAATAAAATAAAAAATTTAAACTAAATTGAATTATTAAATTTATGGTTATATAATTTATAAATTTTTTAATCATGGATTTTGTAAATAAAATTAAATGGAAAAGTTAAAAAATAATTTATAAGTTTTTTTATATGAAATTTATCAATTTTATTAATTTATTTAGAAATTTATTTAATTGGTTATTTAATAATTCTGTTTAAATTATTAAATATTTTTATTTTATTATCTATCTATTTTCTAAAAATTCATTTATAATATTAAATGTAGTAGTTATTTTATGAAAAATAAATCTATGATTACTACATTACTACGAAAATTAGACACTTATTTTGAGAAAAAAATTGTGCTAAAATATTTTTTGTTTATTAAATTTTAATTTTTAATTAAATTTAATAAATATTTGATTTTGAAAATTTGAATTTGAACGTTGAAACAATTATAATTATTAATCAATTAATATATAAATTTTAATTATTTAGTTTTTTGTTAAAAAAAGAATCTGTAAAATATGTAATGAATATTTTAGGATTTGTCATTAATTATTAAAGAAGGAAAATAATAAATATAAATACTATAAATACTAAACAAAAAAAAAATATTTCATTAAAAAATTTTAAAAAAAAAGCTGTTATTATGTTTGTTTTAATGATTGTAGGATCTGCAATAACATTTGTTTTTTTTCATCCAATACATTCGTCATTTATGATTAATGATTCTAAAGAGAATTTGACGTCAGGGCATATTTCTTCTGAAGTTCCTCAATTAGAAATGAATAATAGTAAAAATTTAATTTCTTCAGAAGATAAAAATAATCATGATGCTGATTATATGTCTATAAAAATAGATAATGAACAAGAACAAGAGACTCAAGATGTTGACTATTATGTAGCTAATAATGATGTTTTTGCGGATTTAAGTAATTCTGAAATTGACACTATTATGGGGAAATCTGAAAATTCAGATGAAGTTCAATCAGTGACTACAGAAGACAAAACCCCAATTAATATCACCAAATCTAAACCTAAATCTAAAATGAGTTTGTTATTTAAACCATTTCGTAATATTAAAAAAAATTTAAAAAAAATGAATCAAATAGATTCTACAAATAATCTTGTAAAACATAATCTTGATTCTGAACCAGATTATGCTATTATTAAAAAAAATAAAAATTCAGAAAAAAATATAAATGTTCCTACTATTTGTCCTGCTATCGAATTTTGTCAAGTAATGGAAACACCAAGAGCTATTGTTTAAAATATTAAATAAGTTTATAAATAAGTTTAAAATTAAAAATTGATTTAATTTACCTTAGCAATTATTTATTACTAAAAATTTTAAATTTGAAGGAGGCATTCTAAAAAAATCAATTGTCTTATTTAGAAATTTTTTAATAAGTTTTAAGTTTAAATTATATTAGTTCAAATAATCAATTTATGTTACATTTGTTTTTTGATTAAGTTACATTTTAATTATATTTTTTGTTCGTTAAAAAAGATCTTGTAAAATAGATCTTTTTTTATTTATGGGGATTTTTTTGTAAATTTTTGATTCTTTAATATATAAATTTGAGATTTATTTGAATATTTATTAATTTAATTTGGATATATTTATTAGAAAGATATTATTGGAAAAAAAGGTGTTCTTTGAAATGAAAATTAAAAAAAAATATTTATTTTTTTTTGTTTTTTTTTGTTTTTTTGCAATTTTAATTTTTTTATTTTGGTCTAATGCGGTAATTAAAAGCAAAAATATTAATTTAATTAATTTTGCTTTATGTAATTCGAAATTATTACAAGAACAAGAATTTGATTTCGAAAATGAATTAAAACAAATTAGTGCTAAGGATTTTAAGGTTTTATCGAAAATTAAGAATACTTTTCCTCAATATTTTCAAGAATCAAATGAGGATAAAAATAATTTTTTATTAAATCAAATTTTATTGTTAATTTTAGGAGAATTTAAAAATCATAATTATAAGTGGTTTGATAATTATAAAAAATCAAATTTGTTTTTTACAGAATATTTGTCAACTTTAGATAAATATGATTTATTTAATGATTTCGGATACAAAATAGAAGAAATAGTTTCTGATCCGGATAAATATATTTTTATTCTTCCTGGCAATTATACTGAATTTGTTAATTATGATAGATATTTGTTTTCTAAACAAAATTCTTTTTCAACAGATACAAAAGGTTTATTTTGGAAAAATTGGTTTCCTAAAAATTTGTTGTTTATATCTAAAAGTTATTTAGATATTATTTTAAAACTTAGTGTAAAAGTTTGGGATTTTAAAAATAATCCAAATCAACAAAAATTTATAAATGAATTAAATATATTAGGCGAAAAACATTTTGTATTGTCTAAAGCTGATACAGATGTTCATTTTATAAAACATAAAATAAAAAAATTAAACATTTTTTCGAGTAGAGAAAGCCAAAATATTCAATCTTTGACCCAAACTATTCAAGAAAAAGAAACACAATACCGTCATCAAATAGATTTATCTGAAACTGAGCGTCAACAGTTAAAAATAGAAATCGGTCACCTTACCCAGGATTTAATTAAAAGTCAAGAAAAAATTAATCAACATAAAAATGACTTAGAAAAAGCTCAAAAAGATTTATCTCAAACTTCTTCTGAATTAGAAGACATTCGTAAAGAATTAGAAAAAGATCATCAACTTAGTGAAACAACTATTAATCAACTTAAATCGGAATTAGATAGTTTAAATTCTCAACATAATAATTTAAAAACAGATTTGATTCAGGCTGAAAAAGATAATCAAGAGTTAAATTCTAAAAATCAACAATTAACTAAACAAGTAACAACTTTAACAGAAGAAGTTAGTATGTTAAAAAATCGTATTCAAGAACAACGTCAAATGATCGAGAAAATAAATAAGCTCGTGTTTTCTACTCGCCAAAAAAATAGTGATTTAGAAGAAAATATTCAATCTTTGACCCAAACTATTCAAGAAAAAGAAACACAATACCGTCATCAAATAGATTTATCTGAAACTGAGCGTCAACAGTTAAAAATAGAAATCGGTCACCTTACCCAGGATTTAAT
>JAUZJE010000001.1:0-34104 GCA_032886695.1 'Waltheria sp.' little leaf phytoplasma | reverse complement strand
TAGTTTAAATTCTCAACATAATAATTTAAAAACAGATTTGATTCAGGCTGAAAAAGATAATCAAGAGTTAAATTCTAAAAATCAACAATTAACTAAACAAGTAACAACTTTAACAGAAGAAGTTAGTGTTTTTATTGATGCTTTGGGAGTGATTACATCTTCGTTTTTAAAACAATTAGATAAACAAAGTTCCGAAAATATTAAAAATAATTCTTTAAATGTTTCTGCTCAAAAATTTATTAAAGATACTTCTAAAATGCCTTTATTCGAACAATTGATTGGTCTCAAAAAAGAAAAAAATCAATTACAAGAATATTTAAATTATCTTAAAGATACTAATAAATATTTTGAAATGGGTATGAAAAAACCTCCTAAAGGTATTATATTATATGGTCCTCCGGGTACAGGAAAAACTCATTTAGCTGAAGCATTTGCTCGAGAATCAGGTTTATCAGTTTTTTCTTTATCATCTTCGGATTTTTCAAAAACTTATGTAGGTGAAGCGCCAAGATTAATAGAAAATATTTTTATCGAAGCTCGTAAAAAATTTCCCAGTATTATTTTAATAGATGAGTGTGAAAGTGTATTTCGTTCTCGTGTTAGTAATTCTTTGACTACTGATCATGGTAATGTTATAGCTGCTTTTTTATCTTATTTAGAGGGTGTTCACGAAGATAAAGAAAGACCTGTGTTTATTATCGCTATGACCAATATTTTAGAAGAAATTGATTCAGCTATTTTAAGTCGTTTTGATAAACGTATTAAAGTGGATTTATGGGATTTTTCTTCAATTCAAGAATTTTTAAAATTAAAAGCTATAGATTATAAATTGGATTTAATGGCTTATGATTATTTGGTACATGATATTCCTGAAATTATCTTTAAACTTAATAATGATGAATTAAAAACTCCTCGTGGTTTAATTAGTTTATTAAATCAAGCTGTTACTATATCACAAAATTCGAATCATCAACATTCTTATGTAAAATTAATTGATCTACAATTATCCTTAGATTTAAAATTAGGTCTTAATAGTGTTAATTGGGATAATCATCAACATCAAGCTTATACTTGGCAAGATTTAGCTTTTATCAAAGAATATAATGGTATTTCTATAAAACAACTTTTTGAAGATAATAATTTTGAAAAATTAGAATCAGAATATTATAAATTAATTAAAAATAAGAGTCAAAATAATAAAAAACCTATTTATATTTCTTTAAAAAATGATGTAGGTTATCTTTTTGATATTGATTCGAATAATATGTGGCCTTCCAATTTACTAGGTTTTTATTTAGATGTTCAAGATGTTGTAACTGATAATTTTGATTTTCATGTACAATTGCCAAATTTAAAAATTTCCAATCCAGAAGATCTTTTAAGGTTATATATCCGAAATAATAATAAATATAAAGTTAATCGGATATATTTTGTATGGGATTTATTTAAACAAAAAGAAATTAACTTTTTGTTATTGAAAAAATGGGAAAATTTGGTTAAAAAATATCCTTTTTTAAAAAAACAATATCAAATTATGAAAGATGATGTGAATTCTAAAATTAATTCTTTAAAAGATTTAGAATTAGATAAACTATTTAATGATTGGATAAAAAAATTGAAAAATAAATGGATTGAAGAAGTAATTTCTAAACTAAAATTATCCCAAAAAACTATTTATGATTTGTTTAAATTAAATCTTATTAATTTAATTGAAGAAGAAATTGATTTATGTTGGCAAAAAGATAATCTTTCGAAAGACATTTGTTTAGGACAGATCATTATGCGTTTGAATGAAAATCTTTCTATTTTGTTTAAAAATTTTATTCGTGATGAAACTATTAAAATAATTAATAAAATGAGTTTAAATAAAAAAATATTTTCTCAATTTCAAATTGAACAAATTAAAGAATATTTAAAAAAAACTACTATTCAAGAATTTGAAAAAGAATTGGATTTATTTTTTCAAAACAATATTTTGTCTGAAGAAATTTTAACAAAAATATTTGTTAATCAAGAAAAATATTTTAATCAGCAAGATAGTGTATATTATAAACTTTGGCAGGAAAAAATATATAAATATTTAGATATTTCTTTACCTCATTTTGAACAATTAAAATTAAAAAAATATTTGATTCACCAATTAATTAAAACTTATTTCCAACAAGATTTAGAATTAGATAATATTATTGAACAGTTAAACGAAAAAATTGATATTTATAAGCAACAATTTGAACAAAAATTAGAAAAAAAAATTAATCAAATTGTAAATCAATATTTTGTATCTAATTATTTTCAAGATTTTCCTGATCTTGCGACTATTAGTTTAATTAATAAAAGAGCTAATATATGGATTAATCATAATTTAAAATCAGATGAAAAAATTCAATCAGAACAAGAAATTGAAAATATTGTACTTAATTTTTTAAAAAAATATACAAAAAATATAATTATTAACCAACAAAAAAGAAAATCATTTGTAGAACATAATTTTGTTAAAATTATTGTTTTTATTTTTTTGTTATTGTGTGTTTTTTATTTTTTATGTTTTAAGAATCTAAAAAAATAAATTTAATATATTATTGCATATATTCATTAATTTTTTAATTTTCCGTTTTAGAACGGAAAATTATTAAAAAATTAATATTTTAAAAAAATTAATATTTTTTGATTTATCGATATTATATTTGTTATAATTTACGTCGTATTATCTTTTTTAAAATAAAAATTTATAAAAAATTAATAAATTTTCTTTGGAGCAGTACTCAAGTGGCTATAAGAGGCATCTCTGCTAAGGATGTAGTTCAAGAAATTGATGCAAGGGTTCGAATCCCTTCTGCTCCGCCATTTTTATTTTTTGGATCATGAAATTTGTAACAAAAGTAAATATTAAAAAAATAAAAAACACTTTCTAAATCGATTATAAATTAGAAAGTGTTTTTTTATTTTAATGGTATTTGGATAAATTATAAACTATTATTTTTGTGTTCTTTGTTTTTATTAAATTGATAAATTACAAGTAGAAATGTTACTATTATTAAAATGCATAATAAATAAAATAATTTTCTTGCTAAAGAACTATCATTATTGGATGAAAATTTGAAACTATCCTCATCTTTATTGTTATTATTAGTATTGGTATCGGTAGTTAAAACTGTATCTATTTTATTTTTTAATGTTTCGAAATTGCTTAATTTTTCATTCAAATTCGGATTTATAATAACACTTAATGTTAGGTTTTTGTCATTTATATTTATATCTAATATTTGTTTGCTTATAATTTCTTTTTTTAATATGTTATTTATGATTGATATTTTGGCTCTTGTGTCATCTAGTGCTGCTTTTAATTCATCTTCGTTATTCTGCTGTTCATTATATAATTCTAACAATTGGTCATCTATAATTTTATAATTTTCGTTGTTTTCGTCTTTTAAATAATTATATATTTCTTGAAATTGTGTTAAATTATCTTTTAATGATTCGATAGTTGTAATTGTATTTTGGTTATCTATGTTTCGGAAGAATGTTACAATATTTTTTAATTTTTCTAATGCATTATCTAAATATTCATTTATTTTTTGTTTTAGACTTTCGAATTTTTGTTTTTGGTTTTCTTGTTTTTGAATTAAATTTGTTATTATATTGAGTTTACTTTCGATTTCATTTTTTTTGGTTTCTGCCGAATCAAATAATTCAGTGTTTAAATTTTGAAATACTTCTGAGTTTATGAAAAAACTTTGGATATCTTTTTTGATTTGGTTGTATTCGTTTAATAAATTATTGCATTGATCAAGCAACTCCTTGTTTTGTTGTATTATTGGGTTATTGCTCATTTTTGTTAAATATTGTAATATATCATCGCTTTCTTGTATATTCTTAGCTTGGAATGAAAAATTTGAATTTAAAGTTATGTAATTAATAGCAAATAATGATGTTATTAAAAACATGAAAAAAATTAATATTTTATTAATGTTAAAAATTTTTTTTATATTATTTGTAACTTTAAGCATATTTATAAAATTTATCCTTTCATTTGTAAGATTAAAAAAGTAAAAACTTATTATAAATGTTGATTATTTTAATCTTATACAAGATTAATTCTAACATAAAAATTTTTTGAAAATTAATATTTTACAAAAATTTTATTATTGATAAGAGATATATATTTTTTATTTTTAAAATATTTTAAGGTTATAATTATCTTTTATTTAATAATTTTTCTCAATTTATTTTTATAATATTTACAATTATTAATTTCAAATTTTAAAAAGAAATTGAGTTGGATAAAATGATTATTTTAATATTGACTTTAATAGATAATGTTGTTAAAATAAAAAGCAGTTTAATTAATTAAAATGTTTAAATCTTCAATTATATAATTATATTTTGCAAATATTTTTAAAAGTAATTTTCAAATTTGATTAAATTTGAAAATTTTTTTAACATTTAATTTTTATTTTATGTTTTATCTTTATTATTTAAAATTTTTTTAAGCTATTATTATAATAAATTTTTTTTAGGCCCGTTGGAGAAATGGTCAACTCACATGCCTTTCACGCATGCATTCACGGGTTCGAATCCCGTACGGGTCACCATTTAAATATTATTTTATTTTAAAAATTGCACCCATAGCTCAACTGGATAGAGCATCTGACTACGGAGGGCGCAAAAGATGCTCATAATTATGCTATTTAACGAATAGCCTTGTATGATAATTACAAGAGGTCACGTAAACACCATAAGGTGGGCTTGGTTAATTATTTTGAAAGAATTATTAACAATAGCAAAAGCACGCAAGCGAGATGAGATGAAATATCTAGTCAATAAGTTTTCGCGAGACCAGAAGTTAAGGAAAAGGTGAAAATCCCTAATCAGCTAAAAAGTATGGTCATTTCAGAGACATCTTTGGTAAGATATTGATAAAAATAACCAAGATTTTGAAGGTAAAGGATATAATTCGTAGTATCTTTTAATTATCTATAAAGTTAGTTGAACTAACTCTTCAAACAGCTATCTATTATGTGTTTGTTAAAAAACATATGAATGATTCGATTTTAAAAATAAATTGTAAACTGAACCTAAAATTTCACGTAGAATTATGTAGTAACTTTGATCTCCCTAAAGATAGATTTTAAAAACAAAATCTTAAAACAGCTAGTTGCTGATCCAAGGGAAAAGTGGAACTTAGAGTAGTCATAGGAATAATACTAAAATTGGAATATTTTAGGATAACCCTATCAAGGAGAAGGATAATAACCTTTACAAGGCGAAAAAGTTTCAATATCTTTTAGTTTTTTGTATTTAAGAAACTTAATAATTGACAGTAAACAATTTTATTAATTTGTATCAATTTTCATTTTTAAATATTTTGTAAGCAATTAAATCTTAAAAAAATTTATATATAAAATAATAAAAAAAATATTTTGATTTATTATTTAATTTAAATTTATTGTTAAATTTTTTTAGGAAAATTGGTATTAGATAGATATATTATGAATCTTTAAGATTTTTATTTCATAACAATAATATAATTTAATTCAAATTTATTTAATAATATGTTTAAAATTGATATAAACCTAAACCGGTTTAATAAAAATTAAAAATATACTGTTATGTTAAAAATAAATTAGAAAAAATAATTTATTTAATTTTTAAATAACAAAAAAATAATAGATGTTAGGAGCCGGATGTTTGGAAACTTACTTGTCCGGTTCTGTGGGAGGCTAATTTCGAATATGAAAGTAAATTTGATAATTTATTTTCTAAACCGATTTAATCTATCCCGATTCAGAAGGTTGGGGGTTCAAATCCTCTTGGGTGTGCCATTATTTTTTATTTTTGTCGGGAAGTAGCTTAGCTTGGTAGAGCGCCTGGTTTGGGAGGGCGAGAAAGATGCCTAAAATATTTAGTGGTTTAACCATCCATCGTCATTATGATAATGTGACGCAACATATATCTGGTTGATTATATCGAAAGATTAATTGATTATAGCAAGATATAAAAGCGCATTGAGTAAAAATACTTTTACAAAAAGTTTGCGCAAGTTGAATGATGACTATGGATAAACTCTTATTAGAGTCTAAGAGAATTAAGAAATCTATTTGACTATTTGAACAAAATTATTATATTAATTGGTAATTTTGAAGTTTTATTTTAATTTGGTCCCAAGATTAAAATAATTATCACCTTTTTTGTACTAAACTAAAAAAGGACTAATTTGTAAGATTCACCTATTATTCGTTTATTTTTGTATAAAAAATATTTGGTTTTAGGTTATCTCACCTAAGGTCATTGGGTAAATATTTTAGAGTAACTTCTATCTCCCTAAACTGTATGATATTTTTTGAGAAAAATTTTAAATTTTGATCAGAGAAGAGGCAAGGGAAAAGCAAAACCATAGTAGTCATGGTGTATTCAAGATAAGTTTTGGAATATTCTTATTGCATGATCCCATTTAAGAGATTAGGAAAGCTAATCACAAGGCGAAAGGGAAAAAATAATTTTTATATATTTTAATGACATCTAACTTGAATAAAATTTAAATTTTATTTTAAATAAATTTAATTTAAATTTTACAGGTTCGAAAAATTTAAATAAAATTATTTAAACGCCGTATACTTGGAAACTTGTTTGTACGGTGTTGTGTGGGGCTTATTGTAATAATGAAACCTTCATGAAACGCAATAATTCTATCACGATCCAGGAGGTCGCGGGTTCGAATCCTGTCTTCCCGACCATTTTATTATTAATAATTTAATTTATTTCCGTTTATGCGAATGTCGTATAATGGTTATTACTCTAGCCTTCCAAGCTAGATATGTGGGTTCGATTCCCATCATTCGCTCCAGTTTTAAGTTAAAATTTATACAATAATAATTTGTATTTTTTTATATAAAAAATATTTTGGGAATTTAGTTTTTAATTTGTTTTTAATTTATTATTGTATAAGTTTTATTTTTATAGTTTCGGAAAGATGTTTGAAAGATACTTGACATTCTTATTTGATTTTAATATAATTTGGTTATATTTGTTTTATGAGGATTTATCTTGCAATTTTAGAATTTTCTATTGATTTTTTTATATATTAAATTAAATTTTTTAGCTATTATAATTTTTAATTTGTATTAAATTTATTTTTTTGCAATAAATGAAAATATTTTTTTATTTTTATATTTTTATTTTTAGCTTATAAGATGGATTTTAACTTATATTGTATAAAATTATTGATTAAAATATTTTTCTTTAATTTTGTTTGAATGGAGATTTTTTAATTTATGATTAATAATACTACTTCAGTGTTTTTTAATAAAAATTTAAATGATTTAAATCGTACTATTAGCGTTAGTGAAAATTCTTTTAAAAGAAAATGGTATGTTATTGATGCTAATCAGAAAATTTTAGGAAGAATAGCGACTAAAATTTCTGCTATTTTAATGGGGAAAAATAAGACTTTTTATACTCCTCATATTGATAATGGTGATTATGTAATAGTTATCAATTCTAAAAAAATTATTTTAACAGGGAGCAAAATTCATCAAAAAAAATATTCTAGACATTCAGGATACCCAGGCGGTTTAACTCAAGTAAAATTTACGGAAATGATGCAAAAATTTCCTAATAGAATAATTGAAAAAGCAGTTTTTGGTATGTTACCTAAAAATAAATTAGGTCGAAAAATAAAAAAGAAGTTGTTTGTTTATGCTGATAATTTTCATAAACATAATGCTCAAAATCCAGAAATTTTAGAGGTTTAATAATTTTATGACAATAATACAATTTAATGGTACTGGTAGGCGTAAAACTTCTGTTGCACGAACTATTTTAAGAACTGGATCGGGCAATATTGTAATTAATAACAGAGATTTTAAAGAATATATATCATCTCCTATTAATCGTTCAGAAATTTTAAAACCTTTAAAATTAACTAATGAATTAAATTGTTACAATATTAAAGTTATTGTTTATGGTGGAGGATCTACTTCTCAAGCAGAAGCTATTCGTTTGGGAATTTCTAGAGCTTTACTCAAAGCTAAACCCTCTTTAAGAAGTGTTTTAAAAAAAGCAGGATTTTTAACTAGGGATGCGCGTATTGTAGAACGAAAAAAACCTGGTTATAGAAAATCACGAGCTCGTCCTCAATTTTCTAAACGTTAATTTTTTTATTAATTAATTATTTTTTTTCTGATAAAAAGGGGATGATTATGGAATCTGTTAGAGTTCGTTATGCACCGAGTCCGACTGGTAATGGATTACATATCGGTAATGCTAGAACAGCATTTTTCAATTATTTATTTGCTCATGTCTTTAAAGGTTCTTTTATTATTCGTATAGAGGATACAGATGTTTTTCGTAACGTAATTGGTAGCGAAGAAAAACAATTATTACAACTTAAATGGTTAGGTTTTGATTGGTCTGAAGGTCCTGATGTTGGAGGATCTTATGGACCTTATCGACAATCGGAAAGATTATATATTTATGATAAATATACAAGAATATTGTTAGACAAAAAATTAGCATATAAGGTTTATTCTCATAGTAATAAAAATGATTATGTAGTGCGCTTTAGAGTGCCTAAAGATCAACAATATTCTTTTGTAGATTTGATTCGTGGTCCTATTAGTTTCGCTAGCAAAGATATTGAAGATTGGATTATATTAAAAGAAAATGGTTATCCTACTTATAATTATGCCGTTGTTATAGATGATTATTTAATGAAAATTTCTCATATTTTACGAGGAGAAGAGCACATTACTAATACTCCGAAACAAATAATGATTTATAAAGCGTTTAATTGGAAAATGCCTAATTTTGCTCATATGTCTTTAATTTTAGATCAAAACAAAAAAAAAATGAGTAAACGTAATTGTGACGATGTGATTCAATTTATTGAACAATATAGGAATTTAGGTTATTTACCTGAAGCAATTTTGAATTTTTTGTTTTTTCTAGGATTTTCTCCAAACACAAATCAAACTATTTTAAATAAAGAAAATATTATTAATTTATTTGATATGAAACGTTTTAGCAAAGATCCTGCTGTTTTTGATATTTCAAAATTAAATTTTATTAATAGGGAATATTTAAAAAAATTATCTTTAGAAGAATTAGTTATTAAGGTTAAAGTTTTTTTTAAACAATTTCAAATTGATTTAGAACATGATCGGATAAATAAATTAGTTTCTTTGTTGCGTGACAGAATATATTATATTCAAGAAATTATTGATTTGTATAGGTTTTTTTTTGTTACCGAACATTTAGTTACCTACGAATTAAAATTTTTTTTAATCGAACATAAAGGTCCTGAATTGATACCTATTTTGTTAGAAATGTTTGATAAATTAGATATTTTTAAATCTTTTGAATTAAAACAAATAATTTTAAATTTAAAACAGGATTTTAATATGGATTTAAAAATTTTATTTAAAACAGTTAGAATATTATGTACTTGTCAATCGCAAGGACCTAATTTGTTTGATTATTTGGAACTTTTGGGTAAAGATAAAGTATTAAAAAATTTAGAGAAATGTAAATTAATTTTTGATTAGTTATTTTATTAAAACAATGTTATTTTTTTTATTGTGATAAATAATTTAAATTGTTTGTAGGTTCAAAAAAAATAAAGATATAAAAAGGTTTTGTGATGTTACAATTTTATAATTCTTTAACTGGTAAAAAAGAGGAATTTTATTCTTTAAATAATTCACAAGTTAACATTTATGTTTGTGGTCCTACTGTATATGATCATCTTCATATAGGTAATATTAGATCTTTAATTTTTTTTAATTTATTAAAAAAATATTTAGTATCTATAGGTTTTAAAGTTTTTTTAGTTGTTAATATTACTGATTTAGATGATAAAATTATTCAAGTTGCTATCAAAAATAAAAGTACTGAGAAACAAATAGCTGATTATTATAAAGAACAATTTTTTTATTTATTAGATAAATTAGAAATTCATGAAATTGATCAATTTCCTTTGGTTACTAATTATATAGATCAAATGATTTCATATATTAGCTTACTTTTAGAAAAAAAGCATGCTTATTTGACTAATGAAGGTGTTTATTTTTGTAATAATAATATTATTAATTATGGTTGTTTAAGTGGTCAAAAGATTAATAAATTGTATAAAAACATTAATAAAAAAAATTTTTTTGTGAAAAAAAATTCCGAAGATTTTGTTTTATGGAAAAAAACTAATATCGGTATTCGTTATTTTAGTCCTTGGTTTTTAGGTCGTCCGGGATGGCATACTGAATGTGTAGTCATGATTAGAGAAATTTTCCAAAATACCATTGATGTTCATGGTGGAGGTCATGATTTAAAATTTCCTCATCATGAAAATGAACAAGCTCAATTTATGGCTAGCGATGGCAAACCTTTAGCTCGTTATTTTATGCATATAGGGCATGTTAATTATCATAATCATAAAATGAGTAAATCTTTGAATAATGTTGTTCTAGTAAAAGATTTATTGATTGAAATTAAAGATTCTAATATTATTAAATTTTTGTTTTGTCATTTTCATTATTTAAAACCTATTAATTATAATCAAAAATTGATTAATGAAATTAAAATCAAGTATTTTAAAATGTTAAAAATTTTAAATAAAGTGAATTTTACACTAATAATAAATAATTGTTATAATTACGAAATAAATAAATTTTATTTAAAACAATTTCATAAATTTATGAAGAATGATATGGATACTCCTAATATTGTTACTTTAATCGAAAAAATGTTAAAAAATATTTTCAAAAATATAAGTAATTTTTTGGTATTATCTGAATTATATTGTACTTTAATTTATATTTTAAATAATTTAGATATTTCTATTATTTTAAATAATGTTACGGAAAAAATGATTGAATATTATTATTTATGGCAAAAAGCTAAAAAATTAAAAGACTTTAATCAAGCGGATTTTTTTAGAAATATTTTATTACAACAGAATTTTATTTGATAATAAATTTTAAGTAATTATTATTTCGGAGCAGGTGAAAGTATGAATAACAATATTAACAAAACAAGTTTGGAAAAATCTGTAATTAATAATTTCTTAAATCAAGATTTAAGTCATTTTGGTCTTACTACTTACGAAGTAACTCGAAGATTGAAAAATCAAAAAAAATACAAATCAGTTAATAATGATAAAAATATCTTGAGCATCATTTGTAATAATTTGTTTACATGTCTAAATTTGTTATTACTTGTGATTGTTATTATTATTTTAAAAATGCGACGTTATGATCAATTATTTTTTTTAATAGTTAATTCTTTAAATATTATCATTAGTATTATTCAGGAAATTAAAATAAAAAAAACTTTGGATAAAATTAATTTAATTTTGCCGAATAATATTAAAGTTATTCGGGATGGTCGTGTTATAGAGATTTTGAATTCTAATTTGGTTTTAGGTGATTGTTTAGTATTGGGATTAGGTAATCAAATTGTAGCAGATGTTTGTATCAAACATGGAATTTTAGAAGTAAATGAATCATTTTTGACAGGGGAATCGAAATCAGTTTTAAAAAAAATAGGTGATATTGTATATTCTGGTAGTTATGTTATTTCAGGTTTAGCTTATGCTGATGTTATTTCTTTGGGTGAAGATACTTATGTTTCTAATTTGATTAAACAAGCTAAAAAATATCAAAAAATTAAAACACCTTTAATGAAAACATTTTCCATGTTAGTGAAATTAATTTTTTTTGCCACAATACCTACTACTATAATTTTATTTTGTTCATATAAATTTAATTTTTATCACTTGACTGATGATCATTTATTAGGAATATGTGGTTTTATGTTAGGTATGACTCCTTCTGGATTATTCTTATTAATGAGTATGATTTCTATTTTAGGTTTTATCAGATTATTTAAACGTAAAGCTTATATGAAAGATTTGTTAGGCATTGAAATGTTGTCTCAAATAAATATATTGTGTTTAGATAAAACTGGTACTATTACTGATGGTAATATGAATGTTAGAAAAATTTTAAAATATTCTGCTGATGATACTATTGATGTAAATTCTTTAATGGCTAATTTTGTTCAACATTTTTCTAATGATGATAATCCTACTCAACAAGCCTTATATAATTATTTTAATGAGTATTTGCATTCTCAAATCATTTATAAAGTAAAAAATTTACAAGCTTTTTCTAGTATAAGAAAATATAGTGCTATCGAATTTGAAAAATTAGGTACATTTTTATTAGGTGCTCCGGAATTTTTATTAAAACAAACAAATGAGATTCTTGAAAAAGATTTAAAAAAATATACTAATTTAGGTTATAGAGCATTATTATTAGTTCATACTAATGATCTTTTATCTAATATAGATAATAATACTGATTATCAAGTTATATCTTTGATTTTGTTAGAAGATATTATTAAAAAAGATGCTTATGAAACTATTAAGTATTTTCAAAATTTAGGTATTAAAATAAAAATTATTTCTGGCGATAATGCTTTTACTACAGGTTATATAGCTCAACGAATTGGTTTGATTAATTCGGTTAAGGAAAAATCTCTTAATTTAACTAATATAGAATCTGAAAAATTATGCGATTTATCTAATAAATATGATGTTTTTGGTAGGGCTACTCCGGAACAAAAAAAAACATTAATTTCTTGTTTTAAAAATAATAATCAAAAAGTTGCTATGATTGGAGATGGAGTTAATGATATTTTAGCTTTTAAAGAATCTGATTTATCTATCTCTATGGCTTCAGGAAGTAAAGCTGCTCAAAATGTTGCAAATTTAATTTTGATAAATTCTAAATTTGATTCTTTACCATCTGTTTTTTTAGAAGGTCGTAGATTAATTAATAATTTAGAAAAAAATTCTATTGTTTTTTTAACTAAAACTATTTTTACTTTTTTATTAGCTTGGATTACAATAATTAATAATTTTTTTAGTAAGAATTTAATTTTTTTTCCTTTTACTCCATTACAATTAAATTTTATTGATATTTGTTTTATTGGTATGCCTTCTTTTTTCTTATCTTTAGAATCTAATTATAAACCTTTAAATAATTTCTTTATTAGCGATGTTTTAAAAAAATCAGGAATTTATGGCTTATTAATTAGTGTTAATTATATTTTAATATTAACTTTATATACAGGAAAATTTAATAGTTTTCAATCTCATTATCAGATATCTTATTTATTAACTTTAATAACTGCTTTTATTTTCGCTAGTATTTTATTTATGAATTGCCTTCCTTTTAATAAATTTAAAATAATTTTATTTTTTAGTATTATGTTTATTTTTTCTTTATTATTGATTATTTTTGTTTGGAAGATACCTTTTATTTATGAAATTGCGAATGATATTTGGGATTTTATTTTGATTAAATATTTTGATTTTATTATATTATTAATGATTAATTTGTTAATCTTATTTCGAATTAATAAATAAGATTGAGTTTAGAATTTTCGAAAGAATTATATAGATATGGTAATTATTTATGGTAAAAACATAATTAAGGAAGCTCTTAAAGCTAAAAGAAAAATTTATTTTTTATATATTAATCCTCTTATGAAAGATAAAGTTTTTTTAAATTTTATATTACGTCATTATCCGAATTATTGTTATTTAGATAAACATCAACTAAATGATAAAGTTCAAAATAATAATCATCAAGGGGTAGTAGCAGAAGTTCAAGATTATTTATATAGAAAAGATTTATTGCAATATTTAAAGGAAAAATCAGATAGAATAATTAAATTTTTAATTTTAGATGCTATTCAAGATCCTCATAATTTTGGAGCCATTATACGCACTGTAGAAGCAAGTGATTTTGATGGAATTATTGTAAGTAAAAAACACCAGGTTCCTTTGAATAGTACAGTAGCTAAAACTTCCAGTGGCGCTTTAGAATATGTTAATATTTTTTTAGTTTGTAATTTATATCAAACCATTTTAACTATGAAAAAATTTAATTTTATAATTATTGGGACCGAAATCGGAATAGATAATAATTTAAACACTATTCCTCTAAATCAATCTTTAGCTATTATATTAGGTAATGAAGGCGTAGGAATACGTTATTTGTTAAAAAAAAAATGTAATTACTTAGTTAGCATTCCGACGCAAGGTATGGTTAATTCTTTAAATGTTAGTGTGTCGGCAGCTATTATTATTTTTTATTTATATATGAAAAATCAGAAATATTAATTTATTTATAATTTAATCATGTTATAATATTGATAAAAGCTTATCTTGATTTAAAGATTTATATTATAATATATTTTATTTATCTTTAGTAAGTTATTAAAATTTATAAGGTTATCAAAATTGTGAAAATATAAGAATAATGGTTAAGAGTAATATTTTAATATGTCAGAATTGTTTAAATCGTAATTATCGCGTTAAGATACATAATCGTAATCAAAAATTAGTTTTAAAAAAATATTGTTTTTGTTGCAAAAAACATATTATTCACGAAGAAACTAGATGAATAAGATTATCTGTAAATATAAAGTATAAAGGAGATTACTGTGGTATATAAAAAAATTGAAGAAAAACCAACAATTCCTTTAATGCAAGTTTTGCGGGAAGAATATAGTGTAATTAATATTTTTTGTATTATTTTATCTATGGTTTTTTTGGGAGTTTGTTGTAATTGTTATCATCAATTTCCTGATCACTGGAGTATTTGTTTATTATTACTATCTAGTGTTTTTTTTTTAATCAGTATCTTTCCTTTTGTCAGGAATATTTTTTTTGATCTTCGTTTGGTAAGTTTTCCGACAAAAATTCAAATTATTAAGCAAATTATTCAGGTTTTTGTATTTACTGTTATTTTAATTTTTATTTTAAATTTATTTCAACATTTTTATGATGTTTATATGATATCTTTGATTAACAAAAATTGAATTAAAATTAATTTTATGATAAATTTAATTCATTAAATGATAAAATTAAAAAATTATTATTAATGAAAATATATTTAGGTGTTTAAAATGCAATCAAAAATAAAAAATGATAAAATAATCGATAATGATGTAATTGATGAGGATAACAATCTTTTTAAATCTCAATGGTATATTTTACAAACTCAATCAGGTTATGAAAAAGTGGTTCAACAAGATTTATTAAAGATAGTTAATAGCGGTATTGGGATATCAAGTTTGATTCATGAAGTTATTTGTCCTACTGAAAAACATATTAAAATTAAAGCTGATGGTACTAAAAAAGAAATAGAGAAAAAAATTTATATTGGTTATATTTTTATTAAAATGATTATGACAAACCAATCTTGGTTTATAGTTCGTAATATTCCTAAAGTAACTGGATTTTTAGGCACTATTAAAAAGGAAAAAGGTTCTAAACCTATACCTTTAACTGAAAGCGAAATTAATCCTATATTATTAAAAATGGGAATTATGTCTAAACCAAATTATGATCATTTAATTAATAAACAAGTTCAAATTATAAACGGTTCTTTTGCTGGCCAAGTAGGCAGAGTGTCTTTAGTAGATTATGAAAGAGATAAAATGATGGTCGAAATCGAGTTATTTGGTAGAGCGACACCTATAGAAATTTCTTTTTCTTCTTTCAAAGAAATAAATTAAATTAAAATATTTTTTTAAATTAGTTGAGAAATTTAATTAGTATGATTAAATATGTTATAATACTATGAATATTTTGGATATTTTGATTATTGAAATATTTAATTAATTGGGATTTTGTTTTGAAAATAATATTTTGTTATTTTTTAAGTAATAAAATAGTTTTTTAAATTATTGAGAAAATGTTAAACATTTTTAGAAACAAAAAAGGTTGGTATTAAATAAATTATAATGGCGAAAAAAATTGTTAAAAATATTAAATTACAAATTTTAGCTGGTAAAGCTAATCCTGCTCCTCCTATAGGACCTGTTTTAGGACAAGCTCAAGTGAATATTCCTTCATTTTGTTCTCAGTTTAATGAAGCTACTAAAGATAAATTAGGTTTTACTTTGCCAGTGGAAATTACAGTTTTTGATGATAAAAGTTTTAAATTTATTGTGAAAACTCCGATTACAAGTGATTTATTAAAAAAAGCTGCTAATATTTCGAAAGGTTCTTCTGATTCGAATAAAAATAAAGTAGCTACTCTTAAATATGATCAAATTATAGAAATAGCAAAATTAAAAATGCCAGATTTAAATGCTTATTCCATTGAACAAGCTTCTAAAATTATAGAAGGAACTGCTATTAATATGGGAATTATTGTGGAAAAATAATAATTTATTGTTTTTTATCGATAAAAAAAGAAAGGCATATGTTTATAGTATAAAAGGATTAAAATTTATGACAAGAAGTAAAAGATATTTATCAATTAGTAAAAAAATAGACTTTAATCAAATTTATAAAATGCATGATGCTGTTGAATTATTGTATAATATCAAAACTGCAAAATTTGATGAAACTGCTGAATGCGTTTTTGTTTTAAATGTTGAACATAAAAAGGTAGATCAACATATACGTGGTTCTGTTGTTTTACCTTATGGTTTGGGTAAAAAATTTTGTATCGTTGTGATTGCTCAAGGCGAACAAGCTCAGAAAGCTAAAGAATTAGGTGCGAATTTTGTTGGTGATCAAGAATTAATTCAAAAAATCTCTAATGGTTGGACAGATTTTGATGTTTTGATATCTGTTTCTAGTTTTATGCCTTCTTTGACAAAGTTAGGAAAACTTTTAGGACCTAAAGGATTAATGCCTAATCCTAAGTTAGGCACTATGACAGAGGATGTAGAACCGATTATAAAGGATATTCAAAAAGGTCGAATGGAATATAAAACAGATAAATTTGGTAATCTTCATTCGGTATTAGGTAAATTGTCGTTTAATAAAGAACAATTAACAGGCAATTTGGTTTTTTTATATAATCATTTAATTTCTATAAAACCTAAAACAGTAAAAGGTGAATTTATTAAAAATATAACTATCTCTTCTACTATGTCTCCGGGTATTAAAGTTGATCTTTTATCGATTAGATAAAATTTAAAATTATTATTTAATTATTTTTTAATTTTGTTTTGTTATAGAAAATTTTTTGTGATTATATTAATATCGATAAATTTATATTTTTTAAAAAAGGAAACAACAATTTATGTTAAAATCTACTATTAAAGAGAAAAGTAATTATGTTGATTATTTATCTCAAAATATTGATAATTCTAATTTAGTTGTTTTATTAGAATTTAAAGGATTAAAAGTGATTGATTTAACTAATTTACGCTGTCAATTGCGAAAATTAGTTTCATGTAAGTTTCAAGTATTACCTAATAATATCATTAAAAGAGCTTTAACTAAGTCAAAATATGGTGAATTAACTGAATTTAAGAATCCCAAAGCTTTATTTTGGACTTTATCTAATTCTTCGGATATTTTTTCTTCTTTAAATGCTTTATACAAATTTTCTAAAATGAATGAATTTTTAAAAATTAATTTTGGGATTGTAGAAAATGAAATTTGTTCTTCGGAACAAATGGTTAAATTGGCGCAAATACCATCTAAAGCAGCATTGTTATCTATGTTGTTATTTAGTGTTTCGGCGCCTGTTAAAAATATAATTACTGTTTTAAAATTATTAATACAAAAAAAACAACAAATAGGAATTAATAATGATTAAAATTTTTTAATATTATATAGACATTTTTAAGTATTTGTTAAAATAAACAAAAGAATTATAAAGGAGATTAACAATGGCAGAAAATAATAAAATAGAGCAAATTATTCAATTTTTAGGTGATATGAAAGTTAAAGAATTACAAGAATTAGTAACTAAAATTCAAGATTCTTTTGGTATTGAAATGGAAAATGTTGCTAATGTAAGTAGTACTAATGAAGAAGATGTTAATAAAGAAAAAAATGAGCAAACAGAATTTAAAATTATTATGACTTCTGCGGGTCAATCTCGCACTGCGGTTATTCAATATTTAGTTAAAAATTTTGGTTTTAGCATTGGCGAATTAATATCATCATGTCAAGCTGAAAATGCTAATTTATTAATTAAAGAAAATGTAAATAAAGAACAAGCTGAAGAAATCAAAAAACAAATAGAAAATTTAGGAGCTCAAGTGAAAATTGAATAAAAAAATATTTTATAAATTGGTTGCAAAAAATATATTTTTAGGCGACAACAAATAAAATTTTTTTGATAAACTGAATATTTATTAAACCTGAGAAATAAAATATGTATCTTAGGTTTTTTATTATCTTTATTGTTATCGAGTCTGTTTTTGATGTTTTGCTTATTAAGAATTTATATTTTTTAAATTTAAATTCAATTTATGTTGATATTTATTGGGAGTTCTGAATAAAAAAATGAAAAAATATTGTAATGTAAAATATGGCAACAAGGTGGAACGACGAAATTATTCTAAGATGAAATATGATTTTGATTTACCAAATTTAATTGAAATCCAAACAAAATCATTTCAAGAATTTTTAAATTATGGTATTAAAACATCATTAAAAAGTATTTTTCCTATTGAGAGTTATAATGGTGATTTAAAGTTACATTTTAATGATTTTTTTTTAGAAGAACCTAAATTTAATGCTGAAGAGTCTAGAAAAAGGGGATTTACTTATAGTGCGGAATTATTTTTAAATGTAACATTGGAAAATGTTATTACTCAACAAACTAAAAAAGCTCGTATATTAATGACAGATTTGCCTTTAATGACTATTGCAGGAACCTTTATAATTAATGGTACAGAAAGAGTTGTAGTTTCGCAAATAGTTCGTTCAGCAGGAGCTTATTTTACTTCTAAATTAGATAATAAAATTAATAAAAATCGTTTTACTGCTCAAATTATTCCTACTAGAGGTGCTTGGATAGAGTTTGAGCAAAATAATAAAGATTTTTTATATGCTAAGCTGGATCGTTCCAAAAAAATACCTTTAACAAAATTTATTCATGCTTTAGGTTTTGATACTCAGGAAGAAATCGAAAAAGCTTTCGGCATAAATTCTTTATTAGATTTAAGTTTTAATAAAGATAATGATTCTAATTCTAATGATGCTATTGTTGAGCTTTATTCTAAGTTACATCAAGGAGAAAGAGTCCCTACTAATGCGGCGAGAGAATTTATTCGTAATCGTTTATTTGATAAAGATAAATATGATTTATCTTTAGTAGGACGATATAAGTTAAATCGAAAATTAGATATTTTAAATAGAGCTGAAAATACTTTTTTAGCTCAAGATATTAAAGATTTAACCAATAATAAAATTTTATTTTCAGCTGGAACTTTTTTAAATTATGAAGTTATTAAAAAATTATCATTACATAGAGACAAATTTCGTGTAGAATTGGTTAATTCGGATTTTCATTTGCAAAATCAAAATCATGATAATAATTTATTTACTTATAGAAAAAATATAAATGATGATCAAATATATATTAAAGAAGATATTTTGCATTTCCAAACGGGACAAGTATTAATTAAGGCTGATACACTTTTAGATGATGATGTTTTGAAGATTTTATTAGAAACTCATAAATATAATATTGATGAGAAAATTATAAAATATTTCGCTAATAAAGAATATGTTCATAAAGTTGTTAAAGATCGACAAAAAGTTTTCAATGAAAGTTTAGAAGTTTATGTTGTGGATAATAAAAACAATAAACATTTTATTAAAATTATAGGTAATGATCAATCTGAAGATGCCGAAAATATTGTTTTATCTGATATAATAGCATCTATTAGTTATTATTTAAATCTTTATCATAATATCGGAACTATTGATGATATCGATCATTTAGGCAATAGAAGATTAAGATTGATCGGAGAACTTTTAAAAAATCAATTACGTGTAGGTTTGAATAGAACTAAAAAAAATATTAAAGATCGTATGTCTATTAGTAAATTTGAATCTATTACGCCAGGAGGATTATTTAATTTTTCTTCTCTTTCTATGGCTATTAAAACTTTTTTTTGTAGTTCGCGTTTATCTCATTTTATGGATCAAATTAATCCTTTAGCTATTATTACTCAAAAACGTAGAATTTCCGCTTTAGGTAGTGGAGGTATTGATCGTGATCGAGCAGGTGTAGAGTTAAGAGATGTTAACGATTCTTATTATGGTAGATTATGTCCTATTGAAACTCCCGAAGGCCCATCTATTGGATTGATTTGTTCTTTAGCTACTTATGCTCAAGTAGATCGATATGGTTTTATTGAGACTCCTTTTTTTAAAGTAATTCATGAAAATGGTAAATCAGTAGTATCCCATCAATATGAATATTTAACCTCTATTCAAGAAGAAAACCGTATCATCGCCACATCTTCATCTTGTTTAAATGACGATTTTAGTTTTAAACAAACAAAAGTAATAGCTAGACGAAATGGAGAAATTAGTTTATATAATGTTGATCAAATTGATTATATAGATGTTTCTCCGAAACAAATTGTATCTGTAGCTACAGCATCTATTCCTTTTTTAGAACATAATGATGCTTCTAGAGCATTAATGGGAGCTAATATGCAACGACAAGCTTTACCTTTATTAATTTCTGAAGCTCCTATTGTAGCTACTGGTATCGAACATAGAATAGTAAAAGATTCAGGTTGCGTTGTTATTGCTGAAGATGATGGTATTGTAGTTTATGTAGATGCTAAAAAAATTATTATCGAGAATAACCATGGAGAACAAAAGAGTTATATTTTATCTACTTTTGATAAATCTAACCAAGATACTTTAATTTTGCAAAAACCTATTGTTAAATTAAATGAAAATGTTCATAAAGGAGATATTATTGCTGACGGTTCTTCTACTTATCAAGGTGAATTAGCTTTAGGTAAAAATGTTACAGTAGCTTTTATGACCTGGGACGGTTATAATTATGAAGATGCTGTCATTTTATCAGAACGTTTAGTACAAGAAGATATTTTTACTTCTGTTCATATTAGTAAATATGAAATTCAAGTTAGGGAATTAAAGAAGGGTGCAGGAAGAGAAGAAATAACTCGAGAAATACCGAATGTTAGCGCCGAGGCTATTAAAAATTTAGATTCTCGAGGTATTATTATTCCGGGTTCTGAAGTTAATGAAGGTGATTATTTAGTTGGCAAAATTATTATTATTCCTCAAAGTTCTTTAGAAAATAATCCTTATGAAAAATTAATTCAAACAATTATTGGAGAAAAATCTCGTGATTATAAAGATGTTTCTTTGAAAGTACCTTGCGGTGAGAGCGGAATTGTTCAGAGCGTTCAATATTTTTCTGTTAAAAAAGGTGATTTTATTTCTACTCCTGGTGTTAATGAAATTATTAAAGTTTATATAGCTAAAAAGAGAAAAATTCGAGAAGGTGATAAAATAGCTGGAAGGCATGGTAATAAAGGAGTAATTTCTTGTATTGCTTCTAAAGTAGATATGCCTTATATGTCGGATGGAACTCCTGTAGATGTTATTTTAAATCCTTTAGGTGTACCTAGTCGGATGAATATTGGACAAATTCTAGAAATGCATTTAGGAATGGCTGCGTATAAATTAAATATTAAAGTAGCTACTCCGGTTTTAGATGGGGCTGATAATGAAGATTTGAAAAATATTATGCAAGAAGCTAATTTACCTTTTGATGGAAAAATGACTTTATACGATGGTAGAACAGGCGAACCATATGATAATCCTATATCTGTTGGTATTTTGTATATGTTAAAATTATCTCATATGGTTGAAGATAAAATACATGCTAGAAATGTTGGAACTTATACTTTAATTTTACAACAACCTGGTAGTGGTCGTAATTTTTTAGGTGGCCAAAGAATTGGAGAAATGGAAACTTGGAGTTTATTAGCTTATGGAGCCGCTCATACTTTACAAGAAATTTTAACTTTGAAAAGTGATGATATTATAGGACGTAATCAATTGTATCATGCTATAGTTAATGGTTTAAGTTTTCCTAAACCTTCTATTCCGGAAAGTTTTAGAGTTTTTGCTAAAGAGTTACAAGCGTTAGGATTGCATGTAGAATTAATTAAAGCTGATACTAAAGATAATCAAATTAATCGTTCTTTAGTTTCGAATAATAAGGAGAACAAGAAGTAACCCCGATTATGTTAAATATGAAAATTGAAGATTTTACTTTAACTAAAAGAACTTTAAAAAATTTAAAATCTATAGGTATTAATAGTTTAAATGATATTAATAATTATCATTTAAATGAATTAGTTTCTTTATTAAACGAAGAATCTTTCCGAGAATTTATAGTTATTTTAAAAAAATATGGTCTTCCCGAATCTTTAAATAATTTAAATTTGAATCAAGAGGTTTTAGATATTTTATGTCAAAATAATATTTTCAATTGTTTTGCTTTATTAACAACTGATAAAGATGTTTTACTTAAGTTATTTAGTTATAATTATTCTTATCAGAATCTGATAATGAATATTTTAAATTTATATAATGGTTCGAAAAATAATTTTAATCAGAAAATTGATAATTCTATTGCGAATATAGAAGATATCGTTGTGAAAAATGATAATAATGAAAATGAATCTGCATCTTCATGGGTAATTGATAAGGCTATTTTTGCAAATAATAGCAATCGAGAATATGATTATTTTAAGATTCGTTTATCTTCGCCTCATGAAATTCGTCAAAAATCTTATGGTGAAGTTGTAAATTATGAAACTATTAATTATCGTACAGCTAAACCAGAAAAAGGAGGATTATTTTGCCCCATTATTTTTGGTCCTGTTCAGGATTTACAATGTATATGTTCTAAAAAACAAACTTTAAAAAAAGGTCAAATTTGTTCTAAATGTGGTGTAGAAATTACAGAACAATTAGTTAGACGGGAAAGAATGGGTCATATTGATTTAGCTGCTCCTGTAGTTCATACATGGTTTTTAAATAGTTTACCTAGTCGTTTAGCTATTTTATTAGGAATGAAAGCTAAAGAATTAGCGGAAATCGTTTATTATGTATCATATATAGTGATTAATCCTGGTAATAGTGATTTAACTAAATATAGTATTATATCTGAGTTAGAATATGGTCAATATTTGGAACGTTGTGATAATAATTTTGTCGCTTTAACTGGTGCTGAAGCTGTTAAAACTATGTTAAAAGAATTGAATATGAAAGAAACTATTCAATCATTAAGGTTAGAATTAAAACAAGCATCTAAGCAAAAAAGAGATTTGATTGTTAAAAGATTAGAATTAATGGAATCTTTTTATCAATCTGATAATAAACCGGAATGGATTGTTTTAGAAGCTATTAATGTTATTCCTCCTAGTTTAAGACCTATAGTTGCTTTAGAACAAGGTGTACGTTTTGCTTCTGCTGACATTAATGATTTATATCGCAGAATTTTAAATCGTAATAATCGTTTAAAAAGACAATTAAAACAAAATGCTCCTAGATTAATTATTAAAAATGAAAAAAGAATGTTACAAGAAGCTGTAGATGCTTTATTTGATAATGCTAAATCTAGTAAAAAAAGCACTTCTAATATTGAACGTAATAAACCTTTAAAATCTTTATCAGAAATGTTAAGAGGTAAACAAGGACGTTTTCGTCAAAATTTATTAGGAAAAAGGGTAGATTATTCTGGTCGTTCTGTTATTATTGTAGGACCTGATTTAAAATTACATCAATGTGGTATTCCTCGGCAAATGGCCATTGTTTTGTTTAAACCCTTTGTATTAAATAAATTACAAGAATCTAAAGGTATTGATAAAAAAAGCGCTAATATTTTATATGAAAAAATGAACGAACATGTCTGGAAATTATTAGAAGAAGTTGTTCAAGAACATCCTGTTTTATTAAATAGAGCACCTACTTTACATCGTCAAGGATTGCAAGGTTTTCAAGTTAAATTAATTGATGGTAAAGCTATTAGATTACATCCTTTAGTTACTTTAGCTTTTAATGCAGATTTTGATGGAGATCAAATGGCTGTTTATGTTCCTCTTTCTGTAGAAGCTCAAGCTGAAGCTCGTTTATTAATGTTATCTTCTTATAATATATTGGATCCTAAAAATGGTAGTCCAGTTTTATCTCCTTCTCAAGATATGGTTTTGGGGAATTATTATTTAACTATTGAAGAAACACGCGAACGTATTATAAAAGGTTATAATGCTGATAGTAGAAACGAACAACATCGTTATAAACATCGTAATGAAGGTAAAGTGTTTAATGATTTACAAGAGGCTGAATTAGCTTTTTATAATAAACAAATAGCTTTACATACTCGTATTTTAGTACGTGTTTCTAATATTTCTTCTTATTTTGATGATGATCAAAAAAATAAATATTTAGTTACTACATTAGGTAAATTGATTTTTAATAGTATTTTGCCTAATGATTTTCCTTATTTGCAAGAACCTACTATATTTAATTTAGAAATAAAAACGCCAGATGTTTATTTTATACCTAAAGGTGTTCATTTGAATGAATATTTGAATAATATTCCTACGCCAGAACCTTTTAAAAAACGTTTTTTGTCGCTTATAATTGATCGTGTTTTTAAAAGAAGTAATATTTCGGAAACATCTAAAATGTTAGATGATATTAAAAATTTAGGTTTTAAATATTCAACTATGTCAGGTGTAACTATTTCTCACGCAGATATCAATGTTTATTCTAAAAAAGATGAATTAATAGCTCAAGTAGAAAATAAAATTATAGAAATTGAGCAATGGCATGATAAAGGATTTTTAACCACTAGCGAAAAAAAAAGTTTAATTATTCAAGAATGGAAAAATGTTCGTAATGTTATCCAAGAAGGTTTGATGCAAGAATTTAATCAAGATAATCATTTATTTATGATAAGTGATAGTGGTGCTCGTGGTAATGTTTCTAATTTTGCACAATTATCTGGTATGAGAGGTTTAATGCATAGTCCTACTAATAATCAATTAGAAATCCCTGTTAAATCTTCTTTTAAAGAAGGTTTGAATGTGCATGAATTTTTTATTTCGACGCATGGAGCCAGAAAGGTTTCTACTGATACAGCTTTAAAAACGGCTGAATCAGGATATTTGACTCGTCGTTTAGTTGATGTTGCTCAAGATGTGATTATTATGTTAAATGATTGTGGCAGTGATAAAGGTGTTTATGTAACTTCTTTAGAGCAAGATGGTAAAGAGATTATTTCGTTACAACAACGTTTATTTGGCCGTTATATAGCGCAAAGTATTGTAGATCCTTTAAATAAGCAAGTTATAGTGAATCTTGGTGAGTTGATTACTCGTGAAATAGCAGAAAATATTGTAAAAATTGGATTTTTATCGGTTAAAATTAGAAGTGTTTTAACATGTAATTCTGATTATGGTATTTGCGCTAAATGTTATGGTTTAAATTTAGCTACTAATAAAGAAGTTGAGATCGGAGAAGCTGTCGGTATTATTGCTGCCCAATCTATTGGTGAACCTGGTACTCAATTAACTATGAGAACATTTCACACAGGAGGGGTTTTATCGGTTTCTGATATTACTCAAGGATTGCCACGTATTCAAGAATTATTTGAAGCTCGTAAGCCTAAAGGTAAAGCTTTAATAAGCGAATATGATGGTGTAGTTAAAGAAATTAAATCTAGTAATCTTTATTCATCAGATATTGTTATAGTTTCAGCAATTAATCCTCAACAAGAATATATTTATACTGTAGATTCTAATGTAGATATTTTAGTTAATGATGGCATGACTATAAAAGCTGGACAACGTTTAACTTCTGGTTCAATAGATTTAAGGGAATTATTGCGTATTAGTTCTGTAGTAACTACCCAAAAATATATTTTGGAAGAAGTACAGCAAGTATATCAATCTCAAAGTGTTTACATTAGTGATAAACATATCGAAATTATTATTCGCCAAATGTTTAAACAAATTTTAGTTATTTCTGAAGGAGATAGTAATTTATTACCGGGATCTGAAGTTTCTATTAAAGAATTTAAAAGAATAAATATGCAATTAATTCAACAAAATAAAAAATTAGCAGCTGGACGTCCTATAGTTTTGGGTATTACAAGATCTTCTTTAAAAAGCGATTCTTTATTATCTGCGGCATCTTTTCAAGAAACTACTAAAATTTTAATTGATGCTACAATTAAAGGTCAAAAAGATTTTTTATTAGGTTTAAAAGAGAATGTTATTTTAGGTGGTTTAATACCTGCCGGAACTGGAATTTTAAATCATTCTTTATTCGAATATCCGTTAACAGAAGAAGACAAAAATAAATAATTTTTAATAATAATTGTTAATCATAATTCATAAATTAAATTTAACTATATATTTTTTATTTTGGAGTTAGTTATTATTGTTAAGTTTTTCGAATAATCTTGTTTTAACGACATGAAGTTTATATTGACTTTTATTCAAAAAAAAGATAAAATTTAGGTCGTCTTATATTTCTAATTACCAAAAATAATAAAGAAAGGTTTTATTATTTAAATATGCCTACTATTTCTCAGTTAATCAGAAAACGAAGAGTAAAAAAAAATACTAAAACCAAATCACCAGCTTTATCTGTTCGTTTTAATGTTTTAAAAAAGAAATTTAAAAATATTAATTCTCCTCAAAAATCTGGAGTTTGTTTGAAAGTATATACTACTACTCCTAAAAAGCCTAATTCTGCTTTAAGAAAAGTAGCTAGAGTTCGTTTGTCAAATCGTCAAGAAGTGACAGCTTATATTCCTGGTATAGGTCATAATTTACAAGAACATAGTCTTGTGTTAATACGAGGTGGTCGTGTTAAAGATTTACCTGGGGTTCGTTATCAAGTTATTCGAGGAGTTCTTGATACTGCTGGAGTAGCTAATCGAAAACAAGGTCGTTCTCGATATGGTGCAAAAAAATAAGAATTTATTAAAATGTAAATAAATTAAGGTGTATAAACTTATGTCTCGTAAAAAAAGTTTTAAAAAAAGAACATTACCTTTGGATCCTATTTATAATTCTGTTTTAGTAACTAGAGTTATTAATAAATTAATGAAAGATGGAAAAAAAGATATTGCTTGTTCTATAGTATATAATTGTTTATCTCAAGTTAAAATGTTAACAAAAAAAGAACCAATTGAAGTTTTGAATGAGGCTTTTAATCATATTATGCCTTTAGTAGAATTACGTACGCGCACTATTGGGAGTCAAAAGTATCAAGTTCCTTTAGAAGTTTCAGTAGAAAGACGTTATTCTTTAGGTTTGAAATGGTTAATTATGGGAGCACGTAAACGTAATGAAAGAAGTATGCAAGAAAAACTTGCTCAAGAAATTATTTCTGCTGCTTCTGGAACAGGATTAGCAGTTAAAAAACGCGAGGAAATTCATCGTATGTCTGAAGCTAATAGAAGTTTTGCTCATTATCGTTGGTAAAATCACTGCTTTTAATATTTTTCAACTTAAAGGAGGCAATATGGGAATTGAATTAGAATTAAGTAAAATACGTAATATTGGTATTATGGCTCACATCGATGCGGGAAAAACTACTACTACTGAAAGAATTTTATTTTATACCGGAAAAATTCGTATAGCTAAAGAAACTCATGAAGGTTTAGCGCAAATGGATTGGATGGACCAAGAAAAAGAAAGAGGAATTACAATTACATCAGCTGCTACTACTGTTTTTTGGAATAATTGTAAAATTAATATTATTGATACTCCAGGACATATTGATTTTTCTTCAGAAGTTAATCGTTCTTTACGTGTTTTGGATGGTGGTGTAGTAGTTATAGATGCTCAAGCCGGAGTAGAACCGCAAACAGAAACGGTTTGGCGTCAAGCAACTTATTATAAAGTTCCTCGAATTGTGTTTGTTAATAAAATTGATAAATTAGGGGCTAATTTTGAAAATGCTATCGCTAGTTTAGAGAAAAGATTAAATGTTTTTGCTTATGCCATTCAATGGCCTATCGGTGTAGAAAATAATTTTCGTGGTTTTGTTGATTTAATAGAAATGCAAGCTTGGGAATATTCTTCTAGTCCTGATCGAGAAAATCAATTAATTCCTATTCCTGAAGAACTAAAAGAACTTGTGAATTCTAAAAGACAAATATTAATAGATAAACTAGCTTCTTTAAATGATGAATTATTAAATAATCTTTTGGAAAATAAGCCTATTTCTACTGTTCTTATTAAAAAAGCACTTCGCCAAGCCACTTTAGAAGTTAATTTTTTTCCAGTTTTATGTGGTTCAGCTTTAAAAAATAAAGGTATTGTCCCTTTATTAAATGCTTTAGTAGATTTTTTACCTTCACCTTTAGATTTACCCGATATTCATGGTTATGATAAAAATGAACAACCTATTGTTCGTAAAATTAATTTTAAAGAATCTTTTATTGCATTAGCTTTTAAAGTTATGACAGATTCTTTTGGACGTTTAACCTTTATACGTGTTTATTCGGGTTGTTTAAAATCTGGTTCTTATGTACAAAATAATAATAAAAATATTACAGAACGTGCTTCGCGTTTATTATTAATGCATGCTAATTCTCGACAAGATATTAAAGAAGCTTATGCTGGTGATATTGTAGCTGTAATTGGTTTAAAAAATACTATTACAGGCGACACTTTGACATATGAAAATGATTTTATTTTGTTAGAAAAAATGAATTTTCCTGAACCAGTTTTACAAGTCGCAGTAGAACCTGTTTTTTCTAAAGAACAGGAAAAAATTAGTTCTGCTTTGTTTAGTTTTACTCAAGAAGATCCGACTTTTAAATTTACTGTAGATCCGGAGTCAAAACAAATGATTGCTGCTGGAATGGGTGATTTACATTTGGATGTTCTTATGGAGCGTTTAAAAAGAGAATTTCAAATTCAAGTAAAAGTATCAGAACCTCAAGTTGCTTATCGAGAAACTTTAATTAGTTCTATAGAAGTTGATGGAGAATGCAAACATCAAACAGGAGGTCGTGGGCAGTATGGTTATGTGCAAATTTTATTCGAACCTAATCCTGGAAAAGGTTTTGAATTTGTGAATAATGTTAAATACGGTGCTATTCCACAAAATTATATTCCGGCTGTATCTAAAGGTTTACAGGAATCTTTATCTAGTGGTATAATTGCTGGTTATCCTTTGACTGATATTAAAGCAACTTTATTTAGCGGTGCTTTTCATGAAGTGGATTCTTCGGAATTTGCTTTTAAATCTGCTGCTGCAGCAGCTTTGCGAAAATTACGTAATAGCAAATTAGTTGTTATTTTAGAACCTATTATGAAATTAGAATTAATTACTCCTCATGAATATATTGGTAATGTTATCGGAGATTTAATTTCGCGTAGAGGTCGTTTAGAGAATCAAGAAAACATAGGTATGGTTATGAAAATTCAGGCTTTTGTCCCTTTAGCAGAAATGTTTAAATATTCAAGTAGTTTGCGTTCTAATACTCAAGGAAGAGCTAATTTTTCTATGGAATTTTTTAAATATGAAAAAGCTCCTGATCATATTGCTAATAAAATTATTGAATCACGTAATAAATAAAATTTATAGATATAACATTATTTATTAATATTTCGGTTATTATAAATAATTAATGAATTATTTTAGTACAAAAATATTAAATGGAGAAAAATAAAATGTCAAAAGAAAAAATAAATATTAAAGAAGAAGCGCAAATAATTAAACCTCATTTAAACGTAGGAACTCTTGGTCATGTAGATCACGGAAAAAGTACTTTAAGTTTGGCTATTAATAATTATTTAGCCGCAAAAAATTTAGCTAAATTTCGTAAAGATATTAAAACTTTAGATAAAACTGTTGAAGAACAAGAGCGTGGTATTACTATTAATGCTCATCATTTGGAATATGAAAGTGACACTCGTAATTATGCTCATATTGATTGTCCTGGTCATAAGGATTATATTAAAAATATGATTACTGGAGCAGCTCAAATGGATGCAGCTATTTTGGTAGTTTCGGCTGCTGATGGTGCTCAACCTCAAACTCGCGAACATATTTTATTAGCTAAACACGTGGGAGTTCCTAATTTAATAGTTTTTTTAAATAAATGCGACAAAGCTATTCCTGATTTAATACCTTTGGTAGAACATGAAATACGTGAAATTTTAACTAAAAATGGTTATAATGGATCAGAAATTCCTATTATTCAAGGATCTGCTTTAAAAGCTTTAGATGGCGATCAAAGTTATTTATCTAAAATTGCAGATTTGGTAGCAGAGTTGGATAAATTACCTTTGCCTATTCGTGATATTGATAAACCTTTTTTGATGCCTATTGAAGATATATATTCTATCACAGGTCGTGGAACAACTGCTTCTGGTAGAGTAGAAAGAGGTAAATTAACTTTAGGCGAAGAAATTCAAATTCTTGGTTTAGATAAAGATACTTCTACTGTCGCAATTGGTTTAGAAATTTTTAAAAAATCTAGAACCCAAATTCAAGCAGGAGATAATGCTGCTATTTTATTACGTGGTATTAAACATAGTGATATTAAAAAAGGTCAAGTAATAGTGAAACCGAATTCTTTAAAGGTATATTCTAAATTTAAAGCAGAAGTTTATATTTTAACCGAAGAAGAAGGTGGTCGTAAAAAATCATTCCGAACTAATTACAGACCTCAATTTTTCTTTAGAACTGCTAATGTCACAGGGGTTATTACTTTGCCTAATGATATTGCTGTAGCTATGCCAGGTGATAATGCGACTATTGAAGTTGATTTGATTAAACCTGTTGCGTTAGAAGTAGGTACTTCTTTTGCTTTCCGTGAAGGTGGTAAAACTATTGGTTCAGGAAAAATTATTGAAATTTTACCGAATTAATTAAAGTTATTTATAATTATGAAAGAAGACTATTGTATAGTCTTTTTTTATATTTTGAATCATTTAATTAATATTAAAATTTTTATCATTTAAATTATTAAAATTATTATTTTTGTATTTAAATTAATAAATGGATTTTGGATTTAATTGATTTAAATCTTTTAAATTTATAAAAGTATTTTAAGTTTATTCTTGTTCATTAATTAAATTAAAATAAATTTTAATATAATTAAAAAATGCAAATTTAAAATTAATAATAATTAAAATTGTCTTATTAATAAGAATTTTTTTGTTGTTATTATTTAATTATCTATCTATAAGTTAATTATTTATGAATAATAGCAAAAATTAATTTTTTTGTTAAAGAGATTACATATATTTCAATTTTTATTGATATATATAATAATGAAGTTTATTTTAAATAATTTTAGTTTTTTGCTAAAATTATAAATATAGTGTAAAAAAAGGAGTTATTCACATTATTAAACATAAAAAAAATAAAAAAGAAAATTTAAAAATTAGTTTTTTATATAACGAAAAAGTTCCTGCTGGAGAATATTTGGTTATTAATAATCAAGGAAAACAATTAGGAATTTTCCAAAAAGAACAAATATTTGAGATAGCTGAACAGCAAAATGAAGATTTTGTTTTAATTAATGCTCATTCCAATCCTAAAGTAGTGCGTTTGGTTAATTATTCCAAATTTTATTATGAACAACAAAAAAAAATTAAACAAAATCGTAAAAAACAGCATAATCAAATAAATATTAAAACTATTTGTGTAAGTCCTCGTATTCAAGATAATGATTTATATGTTAAAATTAAAAAAGCCGAAGATTTCTTAAAAAGCGGACATAAGGTAAAAATTAATATGCTTTTACCAGGTAGAATGGCTATAAATCCTAGTATTGGTAGCGATATTTTTAAGAAAATTATATCAGCTTTAAATTTAGTCTCGAAGGTAGATATTCCTCCTAAAATAGAAGGAAATCAAATAAATTCTTTGTTAATTCCTTTAAAGTCTAATTAATTTTAATTATTAGTTTATTTGAATGTTATTATACATTTAGTTTTTTGCTTTAAAAAAATAGAAAGAAATAATGGTAATTGATTTTGAAAAAAAAAACACATAAAGGTTTAAAAAAACGTATCAAAATTACTAAAAATGGTAAATGGTTACGCAAACATGCTTTTAAAAATCATTTAGCCGGTTCCAAAACTACTAAACAAAATAGACAATTAAGAGGATTTACTTATGTAGATTCTTCAGATTTAAAACGTATTAAAGATTTAATTTAGCAAAAATTGATATAAATCTAAAGAAAGAAGAAGAGTCATGGTTAAAGTCAATTTAGTTCCAGCTCGACGTAGACGTCGTAAGAAAATATTAAAATTAGCTAAGGGTTATGTAGGTTCTAAAAGTACTATTTATAAAACTGCTCATGAACAAGTAATGCGTTCGTGGCAATATGCTTATGTTGGTCGTAAAAGAAATAAAAGAGATTGGCGTTCTTTATGGATTCGTCGTATTAATGCTGGGTGTTCAGAAAATGGTATGAATTATTCCTCTTTTATATATGGTTTAAAATTAGCTGGTGTTGATTTAAATCGTAAAATTTTATCTAATTTAATTATTAATAAACCTGAAATGTTTAAATTTTATATCGAATTATCTCAAAAAAGTTTGCTTGATTTTAAGCAAAATAAATTAACACAAAATATTTCTAAATCTAAATTAGATTCAAAAGATCTTTTGAAATCTGATTTAAATTCAGATTTTTATTCTTTAAATTCGCAAAATATTAAGCAAGATTTTTCAGATACTATTCTTCAAAAACCTGTAATCGATAATATTGGTGATTTAAAATCTAAAAATTTAGATATTTTTTCAGATAATGAATTTAAAATAAACTTATCATCTTTACAAAAAATGAATTTATTAACTTTGCGTCAGTTAGCAAAAAAAAATAACATTAATAAAGTGTCTAAGTTGAAAAAAGCCGAATTAATTGATTTGTTACTGAAAACATTGTAGATAAAATTCAATTTTATTATAGATTTTTTTTAGAGAGGTTCAACAAATATGTATGAAATTAAAAAAATAACTTTTCAAAAAATTATTTTAAATATTTTAATAACTATTTTATTTTTATTAAGTGCCGTAACATGCTTTGGACCTCAATATTTGTTTATAAAAGGAATTCGAATAATTGATATTTTATTAGGAATTTTATTATTATTATTTAATTATTATTTTGTATTTTTAAATTTTAAAAAAAATTCAGGATTAAAAAAGTTTTTCTTTTTAATAGAAACATGTTTATTATCGCTTATTTCTGGTAGTCTGTTTATGTCTTTTTTAATAACTAATGTTTTTGTAAAAAAATTGTTAACTTTAAGCAATATTATTAGTTATATTTTAATGATTCATTGTTTTATTTCTTTGAATTTGTTTGGATGGAAAAATAATAAAATTAATATTTGGAGTTTAAACGGTTATTTAGTAACTTTTGGGATAAGTTGTTTTTTATTAGGAAAAAATATTGATTTTTCTTATATAATTTTAAGAATTTTTGCTGTTTTGTTTGGTTTTTTATTTTTATTCTATCTATTTGTTGTGATTAAGCAAATTTTTAATTATAATAAAATAACTCTAAAATAATCAAAAAAATAAATTTTTTTTTAAAAAAGGAGATTGCATCAAAAAAATGTCGGATTTATTAATTAAAATTAAAGAATTAACAATGTTAAATGGTATTTCTGGTCAAGAAAAACAGATTACAAATTATGTTAAAAATAATATTATTTCTTCAGTAAATAAAATAGAATATGATAATTTAGGTAGGGGCGCCAAAGAGGCCTAAATCTCGTGCTATTTAACCAATAGCCAGGGCTGATAGACCCTGAAAGGATATGATCGGTCTAATAAACGAAAGTTTGTTAGATTAAAGCAGACCATAAAAGCGGGTTGCGACAAAAGCAAATTAGTCAAGAAGATACCGCCACCGAATAATTCTACGGAGAAGCCTGCAATGGCCTAAGAAGGAAAATTGAAGTAATAATTAAACCTGTCTCGGAAGTTGCTTAAACGGACAGTCCAGAAACTACTAATATAAACTACCTGTATTGAGTAATCTATCAAAGAGAACCTGGAGTCAGCCTCCCAAAGAGGATACTTCCCCTAAAGAATTAAGGTAGAGATTTAGCGTAACTTGGAGAATCCTAAAACCAGGTAATTAAATTTGCCAATCCGGAAATAAAAGCCCGGAGGTCAAGGATAAAGAATCTTCTTAGTAGTCGTAAGAGTAAACCTAAATTTGGAATAATTTAGTTAATCGTCTTACCCAGAAGAGAGTTAAGTACTCTTATAGG